>JBNLCD010000298.1:0-7086 GCA_050303635.1 Anaerolineae bacterium | reverse complement strand
TGAATCAACCTCAGTTTCAATATCGTCCGCCAGATAGGTCATATTATATTGACCAAAGCGCGGACTTTTGGGGAAGAGTTTAGATAAGCCGGTCATGCGATAGAAACTAACTTCAGGCGTCGGGAAACTGCGCCGACAAGCGATATCCAGTTCACCATTCCCCATAATGAGCTTGCAACCTGCACATCCCACCGCTTGCCGATCTTCGCGATCCAGATAGGCAACCATCTCAGCCAAAGCCGTCGGTGGAACTTCTGTATCTGAATTTAGCAACAATCCATAGCGGGGTGCATTGGAATCATTTTTGCCCAATTCAAAGCCCATATGGCGTAAACCGATGTTATTCGCTTTGCTAAACCCCTCATTTGCTGGATTTACAATGAGAGTGGCATCTGGAAATTCGGCGCGAACCATTTCCGCGCTATTATCTGTGCTGGCATTATCCACCACGACAACCTCAAAACTCAGGCCTTCGCTCGCAAAAACAGTGCGGAGTGCATTGCGCAAAAGATCAGCCGTATTCCAGTTGACGATGACAATTCCTAAATCATTGGACATTGAGAAATTCCATTGTTGTGCGCTCAATTCATCATTTGGTCGGTATTATAGCAGAGACTCGCTAATTTTTAGCACACGTTCGCAAGACGCTTAGCTGATGCATGGGCAAACGCCACAAGCGAGTTATAATCTGAGCATATATTTTTACTCAGTTAAAGGAAACTATTGGAATGGTAGCACCCACGGTCACTTATGATGTTGAAAAATTACGTCGTGAGCAATTTCCGGTCAGTCAAAATGTCACGTATCTTAATCACGCGGGAATTTCCCCTATGCCCACTGTCACTGCCGATAAAGTACGTGAAATAATTGACGATATAGCTTATAACCCCACGCTACATGCGGACACAAAACAAGCACGTATGTTTGAAGAATTTCCTGTCCAAGTCGCCGCGTATATTCATGCGGCTGATCCATTTGAAATTACGATGGTCAAAAGCACGTCTCTCGGCATGAGTCTAGTCGCGCACGCAATTGATTGGCAAGCGGGTGATAATCTCATTTTCTGCAATTATGAATTTCCCTCCAATGCATATCCATGGATGAGTGTGGAGCGCTATGGGGTAGATGTACGCATGGTTGAACCTCAATTTGGCACCCTCACGGTTGAGAAAATTGAGGAGGTCGCCGATAAGAATACTCGACTAGTTGCTGTTAGCGCTGTCCAATTTTTCACCGGAGCAAAAGCGGATTTGCAAGCTATTGGTGATTATTGTCATGCCCATAATATTTTATTGGCGGTGGATGCAATTCAAGCCATTGGTCATATGCCAATTGATGTGCAACAAATGCATATCGATATTCTGGCCACGGGTGCCCAAAAATCAATGATGGCCTTACCGGGAAGTGGTTTTCTCTATGTGCGGCGAGATGTAGCCGAATCACTCAATCCAATTAGTATTGGACCCAATGCGGTTGACGATTTTAGGCATTGGACTGTTTACGATATGTCTCCCCGTGAAGGGGCACTGCGTTTTATGACGGGTACGATGAGTCATGAAGGGGCATTTAGTGTCTTGAGCAGTCTGAAATTCTTAAGCGAATTGGGCTTAAAAAATATTGATAATCATACAACTGCCCTTGCGCAATCCTTTATGGAAGATTTAAGGGAAGCGGGACATACTATCCTCACGCCAACTGAACCGCATCAACATGGGCCAATCGTAACGTTCAAGATCAGTGAAAATTCTGAATTTACTGCCCAAGTTTTTGAAGATTTGAAAGCCCAAAATGTTATGTTGGCTAAACATTTGGACAAAAATGGACTGGCTTACTTGCGAATTGCGGTACACTGTTATAATAATGAAGAAGATAAAGAACAATTTTTACAGATATTATCTGAAATTATTCGGCGGCATTCATAAAAGGACAATGTCATGACTGGTAATCCTTCCGCTCCCCGTAAACCTTGGGCACCACCTGCCATGCGCTCAATGGAAGATACGGGACTCAATATGGGTCTGTTAACTGACCTCGCCATTAAAACAATCTATTTTGCAGGTTATCTCAGTGGTCATGAGATGGCTAACCGTATGCATTTACCCTATACGGGTATTGTTGATCGCATTATTGAATTCATGAAACGCGAAAAATGGATTGAAGTGCGTGGTTCTGGCGGGTTGAACGAAGCCGCCTATGAATATTTGATATCTAACAAAGGTTCCGAAAAAGCGCGTGAAGCGATTGAGCGTAATATGTACGCGGGACCTTGCCCAGTGACTTTGCAACAATATGTTTATTCAGTCAAAGCACAATACACGCGTCCAAGTGTCCGGCGTGAAGATTTGCTTCAAGCCTTTGATGGATTGATTGTTGAAGAAGAACTCATGGGTAAACTCGGCCCCGCCTTGAACTCCGGTAAAGGTATTTTTATGCATGGCCCTCCGGGGAATGGTAAAACGACCTATGCTAGTCGGGCGGCGCGTTTTGCGCTGGGTAAAGAAATGTGGATTCCCTATGCCGTTGATGTTGACGGTCAAATCATCCGCGTTTATGACGATGTGAACCATGAACCCGTTGAAGATACTGAAGAAGGTGTACGCACCACGGCAACTGGTGTGCGCCGCGATCCTCGTTGGGTTAAGATCAAGCGCCCCATGATTATGGTTGGTGGTGAATTGACAATGGCGGGGTTGGACTTGGTCTATGACCCTGTCAACAAATTCTACGAAGCCCCCTTCCAAATGAAAGCCAACGGCGGCATGTTCTTCATTGATGACTTCGGTCGGCAAATGATGCGTCCGCAAGATTTGCTCAATCGCTGGATTGTGCCTTTGGAAAGTCGGATTGACTTTTTGACGCTTAGCACCGGACGTAAGATTGAAATTCCTTTCAACGTGCTAATTGTGTTTAGTACGAATCTACCTCCGGCGGGCCTCGTTGACGAAGCCTTCCTCCGCCGGATTCCGCATAAAGTTGAAGTGGGAAATCCCTCATTAGAAGCTTATCGCGAAATCTTTAAAGCAATGTGTGCTCAGCGTCGGATTCCATATGACGAAAACGGATTGGCCTACCTCATTCAGGAATGGTACATCAAGCCCAAACGTCCCGTACGGGCTGTGCATCCACGCGATATTCTTGATCAATTAATTGATATTGCGCGGTATTTGAACCGTCCACCCAAACTAACCAAAGATTTGCTTGATGCGGCGGCGGCGGCCTATTTTGTAGATTTAACAGGCGAATATACGGCGGTTACAACCGGAGGATAGCATTCGTGGGTAATCGGTCCATTCCTATTCCGCGCTATTTTATGTTTACGCTGGAGGACAGTACGTGGGTCGTCCAGCGTGGTCCTGACCATGTACAAGAATTACTTACAGGCAAAGAACGTAGTCATAGCACGTTGGATACAACCTATGAAATTACGGATATTGAGCTGGAATTACTGATTGCCCAAGGTATTGTTGAACGTTACGACGATGCTTATGTTTGGCTACGGGAATTGCATCATACCGAGGGATTCGTTTCGCCATATGCAATGGAACGTCCTTTGGGAGTAGCTAAATATTACTACGTAGAAATTGACCGCCCACTTGAAGAATTATCCGCTATTGAAGACGCTATCAAAACATTGGGGCTCGATGATCGCTATCGAGCCTTTGCTCGTTTGGGTAAAATTGTGGTGATGGATGAAAATGGCGAGCCGTTTACAGGGCTTAGTGCGGTCGAAGATGCTGAAATTCTGCTGGCTCCGGCTCTGCAGAAACTAGATATTATTGCACACACAAAATCTATTCGCTTTGACCACCAAAAACTCAAGTTACATGAAGAGCCAAACTCTGGCGGCGAATCGATACGCAAATTTGAACCGCAAATTAAAGGCAATATCATCGTATGTATCGACGATGAAGAAATTACCCATGAAATTGTCCGTGACGTTTTGAAAACATGGGGGGTTGAAGTTTATTCAGCCTATAATGGTCGTGAAGCGATTTCGCTGATTGAAGATGTTGATCCTACGCTCATTCTTATGGATTTGCGCTTGCCCGATATGCACGGCTACGAGATAGTCGCGCATGTCCGTCACAGTCCAGATTTGCGACATATTCCACTTATTATTATCAGTGCTATTGATAGCGAAACAGATCGCTTCTTTGCCTTTGATATTGCGGATGCTGAAGATTTCGTTGCCAAGCCATTTACCGGTGAAAACATCCGTCGTAAGGTGTGGCGCGTTCTCAACTAAACCCTCGCTTTTTAATCCAAAACTTGACTTTACATCTCCTAACAAAACATCCTTCACCCAAAACGATTTGGGAGTTTATTATGATTCCAAACTTATGCCTCAGAACCCAATTACATAGTCATTTTAAGAAAATATCAAAAATATATTTGAATCTAATCAAAATTGGCAGGATTTGTTAAGAGGTGTTAACATATACACTGGACTGGAGATTGTAGGAGGTCTGCAAACATTACTACTTCACTCCATCCCCATATCTACCTAATAATTTTACAATCTTTACAATAAGGAGTTTAAGATGCTTAAACGTATTGCCTTATTAGCAGTTGTTTTTGTTTTGGCAGTTGCTATGCTTCCCCTTAACAGCCAACCAGCTCCAGCTGAAGCGCAAATGGATGTTGATTGCGGTACCGATGAAGAAGTCGAAATTAGCATTATGGGTGGGTCAGTTGGTCAAGAATTTGACCTTCTTGTTGCCGCCGTTGATCGCTTTATGGAAGCTTGTCCAAATATTACTGTCGAAACAATCGCACGTCCTGATAGTGCAACAGACAGTCTTGGGTTATATTTGCAATTCTTTGAAGCTGAAAGTGCAGATGTTGACGTTTATCAAATCGACGTGATTTGGCCTGGTGTTTTGGCTGAACACTTGATTGATTTTTATGACTATATTGACGAAGATATCACTGATATGCACTTCGCCGCCAGTATTGAAAACAATACTGTTGATGGTCGTTTAGTTGCCCTTCCGTGGTTCTTGGATGCAGGTTTACTTTACTACCGCACCGATCTTCTCGAAAAATACGAACTTGATGTTCCGACCACTTGGGATGAACTCGAAGCTTCCGCCGCCGCCATTCAAGAAGGTGAACGCGCTGAAGGTAACGATGAATTCTGGGGTTATGTATGGCAAGGTAACGCCTATGAAGGTTTGACCTGTGATGCATTAGAATGGCAATTCTCAAGCGGTGGTGGCACCATTCTTGACACCGACGGTGTTATCGAAGTTAATAACGATGCTACCATTGAAGCATTTGACCGCGCCGCTGGCTGGGTTGGTACTATCAGCCCCGAAGGCGTAGTTTCCTTCCAAGAAGAAGAAGCTCGTGGTGTTTGGCAAGCTGGTAATGCCGCTTTCATGCGCAACTGGCCATATGCTTATACTTTGGGCGAAGCTGAAGACAGCGCTGTTGCTGGTTTGTTTGATGTAGCTCCGTTGCCGGGTGCTGAAGCTGGTATGAGCGCCGCAACCCTTGGTGGTTGGCAATTGGCTGTTTCACAATATAGTGAAAATCCGGATGCCTCTGTTGCTTTGGCTGTCTTCTTGACCGGCTATGATGAACAAAAGAGCCATGCCATTGAAGGTTCCTACAACCCCACCATTGGCGATCTTTATTCAGACGCAGACGTTCTCGAAGCTATTCCTTTCTTCGGTAGCTTCTATGACGTATTCATTGGCGCAACCCCACGTCCGTCCACCGTATCTGCTGAATTGTATCCAGAAGTTTCCCAACTTTACTTCACGGCAGTTCACAGTGTTTTGACTGGTGATGCGGATGCCGCAACCGCTATGGAAGATCTTGAATTAGATTTGGCTGAACTCGGCTTCGATATGATGGGCGAATAAGGCCTAGCTATCTAATGAATTAGTGCCCACTTAACTTAATTGGGTATACGCTTGAGGGCAGTCTAGACTGCCCTCAATTTGTAAATAGAGATTTTATTTTTGTAGGAGGTTATTCTATGGGGCTTGATTTTGGCAAACGTGAGCCAACCAGCCGGGAGGCCCTCATAACAAAATTAGTAGGCGTACTCCTCATTTTGATGGCAGTTTATGCGGTTGGTAATCTTGTCTACTCAGTTGCAACTGATGACGATGTCAATACTGCGATTGATGGTCCGGAATTTGTTGGCTTTGGCGCAGATGTTGAACTTGTTGATCCGCAACCTAATGCAACCAACCAAGAACGTTTTTTTATAAATGTACGGCTTAATCAACCTGCCCAACAACTTGGTTTAGAGGATGGGGATTTACTTGTTAAGGTAGACAATGTTGACATTGATCCATTAACGCAAACTGAAGATCAAGTTGCGGGTATTTTTAACCAAGCCTTTACCCAAGCCGCCCTTGCTGGTAAAGAGAATATTACAATCATGGTCATGCGTTATGGACCATCAATTGTTTTTGATACAACTGAACCCACTGGTGAAGCAGTAAGTTTTGATCTCCCCGTACCAGAGAGTGTAAAAGAAGCAGTCGCTAGCAGTAACGTGCTAGAAGTACAGTTTCCAGTTGAAGTTGATCTGCGTGATGAGTTTGGGATGGATGCTGATTTCATTGAACCAATGGAACTCGCGCCATTCTACGCTTTATATCCTAAAAAAGGCGGCCCAACGACTGAAATTCTAGGCGGGTCACAAATTATCGCGATTGACGGCGAAGAAGTTTCACCCGCAACACATACACTTGATGAAGTCAAATCACTCGTCAAAGATGAAGCGGTTAAGCTTGAAGATGAAGACTTCGAGATCGATTTGGAATATGCTGAATTTGCGAAGGAAGATGATGAGCCGCGGGTAGTCGATACAACGATTAACAAAGAAGTTGCCCCGATTCTCTTTCTAGCTTTGATTGACAATTTTGGGCTTGTTATTCCTCTCTTGACCCTCTTCTTGTCATACTATTTTGTGCGAGTTGGTTTAGGAATGTTCAGATATGATATTTCAGCCGCACGCTGGGCTCTGGTCATTTTCTTATGGACAACGGTGGCCTTAGCAGTTGATGGTGCACGTCTATTTTGGTTAGGTGGTAAGGGCGGAAGTTTCCTCACATCTAACCCGTT
>JBNLCD010000297.1:0-7096 GCA_050303635.1 Anaerolineae bacterium | reverse complement strand
GTGGACCCGAAAAATTTGCGACGGGTGATTAGAGCACTTGAAGTTTGTATCGAAACGGGCCAGCCCTATTCTGATTTTCGCAAAAAATATCCGCCGCCCTATACGGTGCTTGAATTAGGGCTAAACTTAGAGCGCGAAGCACTTTATGAACGCGCCGACCAGCGTATTGCGAAGATGGTGGAGAACGGGCTTGTCGCTGAAGTTGAAAACCTGATGCAAAAAGGTTATGCGTGGAATTTGCCCAGCATGACCAGTCTGGGCTACTTACAAATTGGCAAATATTTGCGGGATGAAATAAGCTTAGATGAGGCGCTGGAAGAATTACGATTTGCGACCCATCACTTTATCCGGCGACAATATACATGGTTTCGCAAACACAATAAGCAAGCGGTTTGGTTTGAGAGTGACACCACCGCCGCACCAAAAATGTACAATACAATTCTTGATTGGCTTGACACACAAAGCGAGTAATTTTTATGGGCTCTCGACGTCGGCGCAATAATGACGACAATTTGTTTAGAACAATTTTCAGTATGAACAACTTATTGCAATTTATCATGGCGGGGGTTATTCTGCTCGCGGGGTGGTCTTTCGCCAATCCATATGTTGTGCCCTCGCTTGACCGAGGTCCGCGTTGTACACGCTTACCTCATCCCTTAGGTGGCAATCAACGTTCCCTCCTCCAATATACGGATAACAATCAAGAGCTATCGCTGGATATTTTGGTGCGCGATCCCAAAGACCCTGAAATTAATGCAATTGGCGTGCAAGATGACCTGCAATTAACGGTTGTGTTCCGCAATGATAGTTCGGGTCCCATGTATCTCTATTTACCTGAAGGTGAACCGGAAACCGCTCTAATCCGGAGCGTTGCTTCCGTCGAGAATACTAATCTCATCGGGCTCTATCTTGAAATCACAGCGGTTCAACCACCCACGGCGGTTGGCGGCGTACCGAATATCGCCGATGAAAATTCGAGTATTCAACAGAAAACGCAATTCAACTATGAACGCGAAGTCTATGTCTTGCGCGGTGAACGGTCTTGTTTTGTCGAAATCACGATTGACAATACACGCCTTAATCAAGCTGGCGTGAGCGCGGGTGAATATCGGATTCGGGCCCACTATCGCAACGGCAATCATGGGACCAATCCAGCCTACTTCGGCAGTGAAGCTACCGCCACACCGGTTCCGGGCATGGCCGATAGCACGCTCGATAATCCCCAAAATCTGGGTCATCAAGGTTTATGGATAGGTCATTCCAAATCCGGCGAGATTCGATTCCGTATCGAAGTGTAGCAGAGTATTTGCGTAGGGGCACGGCATGTGTTAGGTGAAATAAAGTTTGACTAGATTATTTTGAACTATCATCCCCAACCTCTCTCACAAGGGTAGGTTTTTCAAATCGCGCATGATTTCAATTCTTGGATCATGATGCCAGCCCGTCAGCCGCCCTCGAATAAATTCGGGGCTAAAAATCATCACCCTATAAATGGGTTTTAAACCCCTGAAAACGACGGGCGCAATCCATTGAACATGATACGAGTGCGCTTTAGCGTACTTTGTTTTTCCCTAGCCACAGGTTTCAACCTGGGGTGTTTGCAACAGCCATATTTTGTTTAACAGAATATTTGCGTAAGGCCACGGCATGCCGCGGCCTTATTTATTGTCCGTTAAAACTTTCAATGACCATTAATTATTCAGCGGTGGACGTTGGTGGTTTTGTCGCGATGAGAAGTTGAACGAGACTCTTCTCTTTTTCTTCCACATGAATTTGCAGTTCAAAGCCCGCGTCTTGAAAACGTCGTTCAATATCAGGCGAATAGTCGCCGCGTTGACCGGTCGCGCGATAGGCCGCTTCGAGGGCTTCTTTGGCCACGCCGCCTTTGGTCAAAAGGGCATTCACCACAATCACAAAACGCCCGCCGGGTTTTAAAACGCGATGCGCTTCGGCAAGTGTCTCGGCTTCAATAATGAAGGGCGTGGGAAAGGTGCTGACAATGCCGTCAAATTGGGCGGTCGTGAAGGGCAATGCTTGGGCTTGGGCGCGTAAAATCGGGGCTTCGATGTTTTTCTTCAATAACTTACGGCGGGCAATGCGTCCCATAAAAGGACTGTAATCGAGGGCAACCCGTTGATAGCCAAGTCTTTCCATATCGATCTGTAAACTGCCTGTCCCATGCGCAATTTCTAAAACCTGATCCCCCGCCGTCACGTTCAAAAAGTCGAGTGCGGTGCGTTGCCAGTCCCACCATTGACCAAAGCTGACGATCCACGCCACTAAATCATATGTCCACGCCATTTCGTTATAGAGTAGACGAAATCCGAAACGTACCAAATGCCACCATATTTTCCCGCCAAAAGAAACAGGAGCATAAGGAAAGGGTGATGTATTATCAGGTCTATTAAGATTACTCATATAGCCTAAGCCTTTTGTTGTTAACGCGTTATAATCTAAGCAGATGTCTCATGGTTTTGTTGTTATGTCAATAAAAATAACGGATCAAGCCAGATAATAAAATAAGCAAAATGCTGTTTCTGCCCTAAATCTGGAAGAAGTGAATGCTAGCCATTGATACCCCACAAAAACTGATGAATCGACTGCCCCTCGCGATCGTCCTGGTGATTCCCTTCACGATCATTATCGTGGTAGTGGTTCTGTTTACAAGCTATCTATCGTATAAAAATAGTCAACGTGTCGTCAATGATGCTACCCAAGAAATTATCGATACCAATACAGCTCAAATCCACGATCAGCTTGATACCTTAATTACGACCCCTAGTCAAATCACTGAAATTAGTGCGGCGATTATGATTGATCAGCCCGTGGCGCTCACTGAGACCGAGCTACTGAGCTACTATTTATGGAAAATTGTCGAACACTATGACACCATCAGTAGCATTTATTATGGTTATCCCGATGGTGGTTTAGCCCTTGGTGGACGCGAAGGGCCGGGGGGTGACTATTATTTTATGTATACGGCGGATCATGCGGCAGGGCCTCTGGATAAGTATGCTATTGATGCTGATGGTCACGAGACGGGGTTAATCTTTCATGTGCCTTTTTTTGATGCCCGTGAACGCCATTGGTTTGACGGTGCACGTGCAACCGATGGTGTGTTTGTCAGCGATCCCTATTTGCTTTCCACGGGGCAAAATTTGGCGGTGGCAACCAGCTTAGCTATTTACAGTCCCGCTGGTGATTTTATGGGCGTGATTTCGATTGATATTTTTGTGCCGCATCTCGATGAATTTTTAGCGAACCTAACCATCGGGAAAAATGGGCAGGCCTTCATTGTGCAAGATACGGGCGAATTAGTGGCGACCTCAACGGGCGAGCTCCTATTCGAACAATCGCCGGATGACGATTGGATGCGCATTCAAGCCCATGACAGTAACAATAATCTCATCAATGCTTCGGGCAAATATATTGATGAAACATTTGGCGGTTTTAGCGGTATAGACTCCACGCAACACGAGAGCCTTGAACTCTATGGGGAACAATACCTATTATCCATTACGCCGTTTACAAATGACTATGATAAGCATTGGTTTATTGTTGTCTTAGTCCCCAAATCCGATTTTGTAGCCGATATTGATACGCAGAACGAAATCAATTCGCTGATCGCGGTTGTGGCGGGTGCAATTGCGGTTTTGATTGGAATGATGCTGGTGGTCGGTGTAACCCACCCCATTCGGCAATTGACCGACGCGGCCCTGGCGATGTCAATGGATGACTGGTCGAAGAAAGTACCTGTACAGGGCGTGCAAGAAGTTCAAGTTTTGGGGCAAGCCTTTAATCGGATGGCGGTTGAACTGAAGCATAATTTCAATGAATTAGAACAACGAGTGGTCGCCCGAACCGCCGAATTGCAAGCAAGCCAAATGCGTTATCAGGCAATTGTTGAAGATCAAACAGAACTGGTTTGTCGGTATAACCCGGATAATACCTTGAATTTTGTGAATGACGCCTACTGTCGTTATTACGGGAAAACGCAGGAAGAATTAATCGGTCAAAGTTTTATGCCACTCGTGCCGACTGAAGATCAATTGATTTTGAATACGAATTTGAACAAAATAAGTCCGCAAAATCCAATTGTCACGACGGAACATCGAGCGATTCGTGACAGTGGAGAAGTCCGCTGGATGCAGTGGATTGATCGGGGCATCTTTGACGACGAAGGGAATCTAATCGAGCTTCAAGCGGTGGGCCGTGATATTACTGACATCAAGCGCTATCAAGAAAGTCTGCAAAAAGCGCTGGAACGTGAAACGGAGCTCAACACGCTCAAATCAAATTTCATCTCCACCGTATCCCATGAATTTCGGACCCCCTTGACGATTATGATGAATTCGACCGAAATTCTAGATCGGTATCACGAAAACTTAACCGTAGAAAAACAACACAAATACTTGCAACAGATTGAGACCCAAATTGAGCATGTGACGGATCTGTTGGACAATGTTATTTTGATGAATAAAACAGAACAGGGGCGACTGGAAATTGATCCCCAAGTCATTGATATTGAGAGTTTATGTAAGCGGATTGTCCATGAAACGAAACTTGTCACAGCCAAAGGCTTGCATTTTGATATTGCCAAAAACAATGACTGTCAAACTATCATAAGTGATCAGCAATTACTGGATTTAATCTTTAGTAATCTCATTTCCAATGCGGCCAAATACTCAAAACCCAGTGGCACCATCAAGATTTCGTTGACATGCGAAGCAACACATTTCATTTTTAAAGTTCAAGACGAGGGAATTGGTATTCCGGCGGGTGCCCAGAACGCTGTATTCGAGGCATTTTATCGCGCTGATAATGTTTCAACCATTCAGGGAACCGGACTTGGTTTGGCGATTGTTAAGCAAGCCGTGGAACGTTATGGGGGCACCATTGAAGTGAAGAGTGAAGTCAATATTGGCACAACATTCACCGTGCGTTTACCGAATCTCACATTGCCATAAAATCAAATTTGGCATGATGTATGCATGGGACAAACGAAAAATCGCTGTAATTTAGGCAGTATATAAGGGCATTTAGTCACTTCGCTGGATTGAAAAAAAGAGATATAAATTAGCCAAGACATGATGTTGACAATTTCTTGACAATTCATAAATCGCATTTTAATTTGGTGTTGGCATAATAGCAAATGTATAAGAGAACCATGATGATCGTTCCCTCCCTGGCTCCCACCCAACTCGATCATCAGACATCAATAAAACACTCAGCCACGATCTCCCTAACTACTTATATGAGGCTGAGTGTTTTGTTTTCTATCTTTAGTTTATTTATGACAAAATGTATACAATTCATAAATGCAGATTTAATTTTGCTTTGGCATAATAAAAAGTGTAAATTAAATTGCCCGATGTTCCAACCCTCCCTCCCTAGCTCCCACCCGGAGCATCGGGCGCCTAAAAAGCGTTGGTCAAACCCTTACCCTTGACTAACGCTTTTTGTGTTATAATGGGCTACTTGTGGATTTTCCCCAAACCAAAAACATTCAACGAAGCAATTAACCGCTTAAGACATAAGCGTCAAATATCCAAATAAAGGTAATCAAGAAATGGCAAGACCAATTGTGGCATTGGTGGGTCGCCCCAATGTCGGTAAATCAACTCTGTTCAATAAACTCATCGGGGAGCGCAAAGCTGTTATCTCAGAGATCCCCGGTACAACACGTGACCGCATCCAAGATATCGCCGATTGGCGTGGTGTGGAATTTACCGTCATTGATACGGGTGGGATTGAAGTTTATCAACCCAAGGGCACACGTGACGAAGATCCCCTTTCCGAAGGGTCCGCTGAATTTGTACCACAAATTCGCGCACAGGCTATGCTAGCCATCGAAGAAGCCGATGTTATTGTGCTGGTCACCGATGTGCAACAAGGCATCACCGCCGCTGATGAAGATGTGGCAACCATTCTGCAAAAAACCAATAAACCCGTGATGGTGGCGGCCAATAAAGCCGATGACCCCAATCATGCCGATGATGCCTATGAATTTTATGGCTTGGGCTTGGGCGAAGTTTTTGCCATCAGTGCTATTCATGGGAATGGTACCGGCGATTTACTCGACGCGATTGTTGAAGAACTCAAAGATGCGCCGCCCATTGATAGCGAAGATGATGATGAAGACACACTCAAGATTGCCATTGTAGGCCGTCCCAATGTCGGGAAATCGAGTTTGCTCAATAAGCTCCTCGGTTCGGATCGGGCGATTGTTTCCGACTTTGCGGGGACCACGCGCGATGCCTTGGACACCAAAATCACGTGGAATGATGAAGAAATTATCCTGATTGACACAGCAGGTATTCGGCGGCGTGGCAAAATTGTGCCGGGGATTGAAAAATACAGTGTGATTCGCGCTATGAAATCCATCGAGCGGTGCGACGTCGCACTTCTGCTCATTGATGCCACAGAAGGCGTCACCGCCCAAGATACTCATATTGCGGGCATGATCTTAGAAGAGATGAAAAGCGTGGTCGTCATTGTCAACAAATGGGATTTGATCGAAAAAGATTCGTATACCATTTATGATTTTGAGGCTGAAATCCGTGAAGCGCTCAACTTTATGCCCTATGTGCCGCTGATGTTTATCAGTGCTTTGAGTGGGCAACGGGTGCATAAGGTATTGGAAACCGCGATGCAAGTTTATGATGAACGGATGCGCCGGATTCCGACCAGTGAACTCAACCGGATTGTGCGGAATGCGATTGCGGAACATGCACCGCATACCCATGATCTCCGTGGCTTAAAACTTTATTATGGGACGCAGGTTAGGGTTGATCCGCCGACATTCTTGTTCCATGTCAATGACCCGAAGAATGTTCACTTTAGCTATGAACGCTATCTCGAAAACCGGCTCCGTGAAGTGTACCCGATGATCGGGACGCCGATTCGCCTCAGCTTCCGTAAACGCAAGAAATCGGAAGAACGCGACTAAGGCGTAATTTAACCTGAGTTCATAACCGAATGATTTCTGAGTCGATCCCATGCCAAGAGGGTAAGGCGCTTGGATAAAATAATCGGAATCTATGATCGCCGATGAGATGATGAAGATTAACAATTAAATGTGAGTTTTGTTTGGGCT
>JBNLCD010000296.1:0-7096 GCA_050303635.1 Anaerolineae bacterium | reverse complement strand
ATTGGTGACAAGCTACGAAGTTGGCTTTTTCGATCAAATAGGTAGAACGAATGGGGTTTGGACCGAAACGTAAGTGTGAAACGGTGACCGAACCGGACTTCTTAGAGTCATATACGAAATAGCCTTGTGCATAATTCGGCGTATTTTCACCAATAATCTTGATGGAGTTCTTGTTGGCCCCCACCGTACCATCCGAACCGAGCCCGTAGAATAACGCGCGTACCACATCGTCGGGTTCGCTCGTGAAGTCGGGGTCGTAATCTAAACTGGTATGGGTCACATCGTCAACGATACCGATTGTGAAGTGATTCTTGGGATGATCTTGGGCTAAATTATCGTAGATACCCTTAATCATAGCAGGTGAGAATTCCTTAGAGGACAAACCATAGCGACCACCAACCACAAGCGGCATATCGCGGAGTTCGCCCCAACCTTGACCCAAACCTTCATAAAGACTGCTCAAAACATCCAAGTAGAGCGGTTCGCCGGCGCTACCGGGTTCTTTAGTACGGTCTAAAACGGCAATGGATTGCGTGGTGGCAGGTAGCGCTTCTATGAAGCGTTGCATATCAAACGGACGATAGAGACGGACTTTAATCGCGCCAACTTTTTCGCCGTGCGCATTCAGATAGTCAACGGTTTCATGCACGGCTTCAGCGCCGGAACCCATCAAAATAATAACCCGTTCGGCGTCAGGTGCACCGATATAATCGAACGGTTTATAATAGCGTCCAGTTAATTTACCGAAGGCATCCATCACATCTTGGACCACATCGGCACACGCATCATAATATGGATTGACTGATTCGCGAGCCTGGAAGTAGACATCAAAGTTTTGCGCCGTACCACGAATGGTAGGTGCATCGGGTGTTAAGCCCCGTGCCCGATGTTCAGCGATCAAATCATCGTCAATCAAGGCCCGCATCACATCATCATTCAGCAGTTCAATCTTAGAGATTTCATGTGATGTACGGAACCCATCAAAGAAGTGCAGGAAAGGCAGACGGGCTTCCAACGTGGCGGCATGGGCAATCAAAGCCAAGTCGTGGCTTTCTTGGACCGAACCGGATGCCAAGAGCGCAAAACCAGTGTTGCGGGCGGCCATAACATCAGAATGATCGCCAAAAATTGATAGAGCCTGCGCCGCTAATGAACGTGCCGCGATATGGAAAACGGTCGGGGTTAATTCACCCGCAATTTTGTACATATTGGGAAGCATCAACAACAACCCCTGTGAGGCAGTAAAGGTTGTGGTTAATGAACCGGCTTGCAATGAACCGTGAACAGCACCCGCCGCGCCACCTTCAGATTGCATTTCAACAACTGACGGAACCGTACCCCATAGGTTTGGTTGACCAGAACTCGACCAAGCGTCGTTCCATTCCCCCATCGGCGATGCAGGTGTAATCGGGTAAATTGCAATGACCTCATTGAGCTTGTATGCCACTTTAGCGACCGCTTCATTGGCATCAAGCGTCTTAAATTGTGATTCACTCATAAAATTTTCTCCCGAAAATTTGATTAGGAGGGGAGTACCCAGGGACATGCTATATCAATATTCGTCGATAGATGCGAAATTGTCAGTTGAGTTTCCTCTAAAAACCTGTTGCCAATTGTCATATATTTTCGCGGTTTCGGTTTTATTTGCCTTTTGACGGCCTGAATCCTTTTGGTTAATTAGTACAAGTCTGAGTTACATCATCAGCAGGAATGCTGTCCATAGTAATGTTCCCTTGTATCTATTAATTTTCGTTGTGAGAATTTTCTGTTTGAAACGGTCGCAAATTATGCCATCTGGGATATAGCCAATGAAGTGGCCCAATGCTTTCATTAACTCTGTACGGTTTGTTATGAAGCATCAGCTATCATCAATCTAACGAGGGTTTAAGTAAATGTCTGTATTGAACATCTTAAAGCGCGAAAGCGAACCAGTTAGTTTTGCGACGGGCGATCTGATTATTGAAAATGGAACGTCTGGTGATTTTATGTACTATGTATTATCCGGTGAAGTTGTCATTGAATTCGGTGGCAAAGAGATTAATACCGTTCAAGCAGGAAGCACTGTCGGTGAGATGGCTATTATTTCTGATCAACCCCGGAGCGCAAATGTAATTGCGAAAACCGATTGTGAGTTGATTCGGGTTGACCAGGAGCGGTTTGAATATCTTGTGCAACAGGTGCCGCACTTCTCAATTCAGGTGATGGGTGAACTTGTTGAGCGTATCCGCCGCATGACAGAACTAGGGATTGATTTTGTGTAGTCCAGCATATCGAGTATAAAGCGTAATGGTAGTGAAATCGGACAGTTCAGGGAATTGTCCGGTTTTGTTGTCTCTAACCCCCACTAATATAAAATTCTACGAGTTTTTTTTAATATTTCAGAATATTGTAACGAAAACATGTTACTATTAGCGTATCGTACAGGATCAATATATTTTTTGCTGAACATTACTTATGGCTAGACAACAAACTATTCAAGCTCGCATTGATGAGCTAAACGAACAAGCTTATGCTCACTTAGAGACAGACATTTCGAAGGCAAAGAGCCTTTCTGATGAAGCAATTGCCCTCTGCCGCCAACTCGACGAGCCTTATATTCTAGGGCGAGCGCGTGCCGAAGCTATGCAATTGGAGTGGCTCGCCAATGACGGGCAAATGCTGAAGATTATTGGAATCGGTGAGACGCTGAAAAATGTCTACAACACATACCCCGCTGATAAATGGTTCGCAAGTACATTGTATTCTTTAGGACTTGCCTTTCACCAAACGGGGCAAATTGCCTTTGCTCTGGCAACACACCAAGAACAACTCTATATTGCCCGCCAACTTGATATTCCCAATGACCAAGCTTCGGCTTTGCGACGTATTGGGGTTGCCCATAAAACACAGGGCATGCAAGATTTAGCCCTCAAATATTATGAGCAAAGCGCTGATATTTACCGCCAGATCAATCGGGTGGGGGGTGTGGCTGGCAATTTGGTCAACACTGCCATTATTTACCTAGAAAACGGTCAACTAGAACTCGCGCTAAATTCAGCCCAAAAAGCGCTTGAGGGTTTTCAAGAAGTTGAAAATCTTTCTGGTCAAATAGTGGTACATACCAATTTAGCCGAAATTTACCTCGCTCTCGATGATATATCTTCAGCGGAGAAACATGCCAATCAGGCGGTTACCCTCGCGCGCAAACTTAATCGCCCCAATCGCATTATTAGCTCACTGCGCATTGCCGCGTCAATCTTAAATAGGCAAGAAAATTATACCCAAGCCCTCGCATATTTATTGGAGGGTTTAGCACTGGCCATCAAAGCCGCTGATATTAATTTGCAAGCCGAGTGCCAAGAAACATTGAGTGAAACATATGAATATATGGGCAATTTTAATGCCGCGCTGGTTGCTCATCGTGAATTCCACAAGTTAAAAATTAAAATTATGGAAGATGCCAGCCAGATGCGGTTTGAGGGGATTGAGGTTATCTATCAAACGCGTGAAGCGCAGTATGAAGCCGAACAAGAGCGTCAACTCCGTGAAGAAGAACGCCGCTATTATGAACAAATTTCGCAAATGAAAGATGAGTGGCTGAGCACGGCTTCGCATGATCTCAAAAATCCGTTGGGTACCATTATGCTGATGTCTGCTTTGCTTCGGAGTGAATTGCCCGAAACAAACGCGAAAGCGCTGGACTATCTCTCAAATATTGATGTAAGTGCCAATCAAATGCGCGAATTGATTATTAATCTGCTAGATTTAGCGCGTTTAGAAGCGCCGGTCGCGCTTGAGTTCAAGTTGCATGATATGGCAGATTTGGTCAAAGATATTTGTGCGGAATTGAAAACCAGCGCAGACGAAAAAAGTATTTTCCTCACCTGCCACATTGCCGAACCAAAGTTGTTCCTCAAGTTTGATAAACTACGCGTCCGCCAAGTTTTGCTCAATCTCATGAGCAACGCCATTAAATATACGCCGCCACTCGGCGATATTACGATTGATCTTAGGGTGCAAAACAACGAAGTTCTCATTCAGATTAATGATACTGGCATCGGGATTCCCAAAGAAGATTTGGCGCATGTATTTGAGCGTTTCTATCGGGTCGATGATGAAGCGCACCAATCAATTGAAGGCACAGGCTTGGGCTTAGCCATTTGCCAAACCATTATTGAACAACACAATGGCCGCATTTGGGCCGATAGCCAACTGGGGGAGGGGAGCACTTTTTGTTTCACACTCCCTTTTGAAGTTGTGCCCACCAAACTCATGAGCAATGCCTAAGTAAAATTAGTCGGTATATCCTACGATTATCGTAAAATATCTTGCCTAAAATTGATTATATATCTGCTTGCGTCAAGTCTTTAAGATTGGCACAATATCCTATGCTTAACATGTTTAAGCAAACCCCATCGTTTGGTTTTAAATTTTAAGGAGATAACTTCCTCATGGACTGGCTACAGAAATCGCAAGATATGATGAAGAATTGGATGGACACTCAGGAAAAAATGTTTAAATCGTGGACAGACGCGGTTCAAACACCCGATATTTCATCGTGGGATAAAACCATGAAGACCTGGGAAAATTCTTTGAAGAATTTTGTTGAATCGCAAGCCCTCTGGGCACGGACTTGGGTCCGCAATTTAAGCGAAAATGCTGATTTCGCTGGCATGGACGAATATGTCAAAACCGTCGAAAGCATGACTAATGCCTGGGTTCAAGCCCAACAACAATTGTGGTCAAATTGGTTCCAAATGGTCAAACAAATGGACCCGCAAAAATTGAGGGGCAACATGCCCGAAGAAGCCATGCAAGCCATGGCGGGCTGGCAATCTCAAATGGAAGACCTTCTGAAGAGTCAACGTGAATGGCTGACAAACTGGACATCAATTGCCGGAGATGATGAAGAATAGCCATGTCAAAACGCGATAACGCTTTCTGGGACGCTTGGGCCGATGCCCAAAACCAAATGATGCAAACGTGGACGGAAATGACCGATAACACGTTTAAAGCGCAATCTCAATTTGCCGAACTCTGGCAAAATATGGCGCAACAAAGCGCCCAAGCATGGACAGGTCAGTCCGATAAAACCATCCAAGTGGTTGCCGATAAAATGCTGGAAAGCCAACAAGGCATTCAACAAATGCTGAAAATGGCTTGGCAAACTTGGGAAAAATTGATGCCTATCGTCGCTGAAGATGGCGATTGGACGACTGCTTTAGATAACTATATCAACAATATGCGGGATGAGATGCTCAATGCCCCGACCCTCGCGATGAAGGGTTTTAAAGATACCAACGCATTGTGGCAGACTTATCTTGAACACTGGCAAGATTTTCTAAATCCATGGTCCGGCGCGCTCCAAACCGGGATGCCGCTGGCGGGTCCGGCGATGATGGGTGACCGTAATTCCATCATTGATTTGACCAATCTCTATTGGGATGCCTATCGCGACACGTTTGGCCAATTATTGCAAGCGCCGGGACTGGGCTATTCCCGCGAATTTGACGAAAAATTGCGAACAGGTTTTGCCGCGTGGCTGGATGTGCAAACCGCATCCTATGAATATCAAATCGTGGTTGCCAATGCGTGGTTGGAGAGTTTCAAATCGCTGATGGGAGTCTTGGTTGAACAAGGCGAAATTGGTGAACGTCTCTCTCTGCGTGATTTCTTGAATAAGTGGAGCGGCATTGCCGACGATATTTTTAAGACTACTTTTGCGTCCGATGCCTATGTCGCCGCGCAAAGCAAATTGGTGAACGCCATGATGCTTTATCGCAAGCGGCAACGCGCTGTTTCCGAAGTGATGTTGCAATCCATGGATTTGCCGACGCGCTCCGAAGTTGATGAAGCCCATCGCCGCATTTATGAATTGCGCAAGGAAGTCAAAGCGTTGCAAAAAATGGTGAGTGAAATGCAAGCCGAACCTGCTGAAAAAGCACCCGCCAAAAAGGCAACAACCCGCAAGAAAACAACGACGAAGAAAACTGACGAGTCTAAATAAATTGACAGTGAACGGGAGAATATAACAAACATGTTTCCATTCCCAATTGCACCCGACGATTTATCGCAAGAACTCGTCGAGTTAAATAAAAAAGCGATTGATAGTATCAAAGCCATCAGTGGCCTGACCGCAGATGATATTAAAATCGGGGCGACTGATAAAGAAGCCGTCTATCAAGATGACCATGTGGTCTTATATCGTTATCAATCCGATCTGCCGAAAAAAGACCGCCATCCGGTGCCGTTGGTTATTTCTTATGCACTGGTTAATCGGCCCTATATGGTTGATTTGCAAGAAGATCGGTCCTTGGTCAAGAATCTGCTCAATCTCGGCGTCGATATATACCTGATTGACTGGGGTTATCCTTTACGTAACGATCGTTGGTTAACCCTCGATGATTACATCAACGGTTATTTGGGCGGCTGTGTGGATTTTGTCTGTAAAGAACACAATCTCGACCAAATCAACTTACTGGGGATTTGTCAGGGTGGCGTATTCAGCATGTGCTATACTGCCTTACATCCTGAAAAAATCAAGAATCTCATCACGATGGTAGCGCCCGTTGATTTCCATGTAAACGACGGTTTGCTCAATTCATGGATGGGTTGTGGACGCGATATTCCGTTGCTTGACCCCGATTTGATGGTTGATGCGATGGGCAATGTTTCCGGCGATTTCATGAATTTCGGGTTCTTGATGCTCAAGCCGTTTGAACTCGGTCTCCAAAAATATCTGAGCTTATTGGATATTGCCGGCGATCCGCGCCAATCTGCGAATTTCCTACGCATGGAAAAGTGGATTTTCGATAGTCCAGATCAAGCGGGTGAAGCATGGTCACAGTTTATGAAAGATTTCTACATCGACAACAAGTTCATCAAAGGTGAGGTTGAAATCGGTGGCGAAATGGTTAACTTGAAGAATATCAAGATGCCCGTTTTGAATCTCTATGCTGAACAAGACCATCTCGTGCCGCCGTCATCAACCGTAGTCTTAAAAGATTACATCGGCACCAAAGATTATACTGAAGCTGGCTTTCCGGTTGGCCATATTGGCATGTATGTAAGTGGTAAAGTGCAAGCCAGTTTGGCTCCGAAAATCGCGGAATGGCTC
>JBNLCD010000295.1:0-7098 GCA_050303635.1 Anaerolineae bacterium | reverse complement strand
CGGGAGAAGTCGGTAGTCCAATCGGGCAACACCGTTTTAATGATGATTGTCGCGTACGTGAGACGCAACCTAAACAGCGACTATATACGCCCCAATATGGGTACTTTGAAACCCGTATGAAAGTCAATTTGGCGACAAATAATCTGGCGGCGTTGTGGCTTATTGGATTTGAAGAAGTTCCTGAAGAATCGGGTGAAATCACTTTATTTGAAGTGTTCGGAGATCAATTGCTTGGTCATACATCCGAAGTGCGCTATGGCATCAAGCCCCTGAATGATCCTAAACTCACCGACAAGTTTTACCATGATGTATTAGATATGAACGCCCGAGATTTTCATATCTATGCAATTGAGTGGACACCCACCAATATTGATTTCTATGTGGATAACATCAAACTCCAAACAGTCAATCAATCACCCAATTATCCCATGCAGTTTATGCTCAATATCTATGAATTGCCAAGTGATGCAGAAGTCCAGAGTTTCTATCCGAAACAGTTTATCATTGATTATTTCCGCGCCTATCAACCTATTTCTGGATATTCTATAGAATAACATAGGGATATAAAGAGCCGCGTTCTCTTAAAGAAAACACAGCTTTTGAATTGGCGTGGATTGTCATGAACTTCGACTTAACGCTTGGTGTAGGTCGGAGCCGTCTCAACTAGCGGACATCACTCAGTGATTTCAAAACCAGCGAGGACACACGCATTTGTGAGATATAATGTGTCAGGCGTTTGATAATATCCCACATCCCAAGATAATAGATAACATCCATTTGGTGAAAAGGAAAAAGTTTCACTGCTAGGTTCTTTATTTGGAAAAATATTTGCTACTAATTGAATGTTTCCTCTTTCAACATCGACTTGGTATAGGTCTAAATTGTCGTCAATATATAATATTGTCTTATTATCAATGAATGAGGCATCTTCAATATCATCTGCTTCAAATATTGTGGCTGTATTATTCTCTGGCTCCCAAACTACTAAGCCAGTTGAAGACTCTAATAGAACATTATCTCCATTTTCATTAATGTCAAGCGCATCATAGACAACACCAACTTCATCAATGAAGTATTCACTTAGAGGGAGCTCAAGATCATTAGCTGAAAGTATTTGAGTATTCTCGATGTTTCTGCTGAAATTGGAGACATAGCTGAAACTAAAATTGAATTGTTTTGCTATAAGCACAAAAGCTAAACTATCTTCACTCCAATATACATGGAACATCCATTCCTTATAAGGATAGACACCCGTTAATACAGTAATAGTTTCTTGACTGGCTAAATTTGCCAATGCAACAGATGTAAGTCCATCTTCATTAAGATCATTGAGTGCATACACCACAAATTTCTTGTTAGGAGAATAGTAAATAAGTGGGACTTTATCATCTTGAGGAAGAAGTGGGTTTAATGCCGATAATTGACTAATTGTATCATCAATTTCCAGTGGATTTTGCTCAATTTTTGTCATTACCTCCTGTTCAATTTGATATTCATACCACTCATTTGATTGTGTTTCAAAATAGAATTTCTGCGAATCATCAGACCAGACAACTTCACCAGACACAGGATAATAAATTTCCTTTGATCCTTCTTTGGATATGGTAGTTAGAACAAGTACCCAAGCTAAGATAAACATAACCATATAGATGCATAAGTTACGTAACATATTTTCATCTTTTGCGATTAAAAGAATAACAATTACTGATTTTAAGAGTAGCGTATATGCAGTTTGCTTTCCACTTTAATGACACAAAAAACTAAAATAATTCCGGCTAATTTAAAAGCCGCGTTCTCTTTTGGAAAACACGGCTTTTGAATTGGCGTAGATTGTCGTAAACTTCGACTTAACGCTTGGTGTAGGTCGGAGCCTTACGTGCACGCTTGAGACCTGGCTTCTTACGTTCCTTGACGCGGGCGTCACGGGTAAGTAGACCAGCTTTGCGCATTTGTGGACGATAATTTTCATCCAACTTGAGCAAGGCACGAGCAACGCCGAGCTTAACAGCATCGGATTGCCCGGTCACACCGCCACCTTCGACCTTAACGGTTACATTAAGGCTATTGCGGAGGCCAACCAATTCTAATGGCAACATTGCTTCATTGAGATCACCCAAGCGATCAAAATAATCGTCACCAGTTTTGTCATTAATGGTCACTGTGCCATTGCCACCCGGATAGATACGCACACGGGCGCTAGCGGCTTTACGGCGACCAATGCCTTCATAATACTGTCCGTATTCTTCAGCCATTACGCTTTCCTTTTGCTTATCCTAACCGAGGGCTAGGCTTCAATACCTTCATAGGGCTTAGGATCTTGTGCGGCATGCGGATGTTCTGCACCTGCATACACTTTAAGCTTTTTGGCCATGGCACGACCCAAGCGATTTTTCGGCAACATACCTTTTACGGCAATTTGGATAACCCGTTCAGGATGCTTTTCGAGCATTTGACGCAAGGTCAAGCTCTTCAAGCCACCGGGATAACCACTGTGACGATAGTATGTTTTTTGTTCTAAACGATCGCCCGTTACATGGACTTTATCAGCATTGATGACTACAACGTAATCACCCATATCCATGTGGGGAGCGAAGGTGGCTTTATGTTTGCCACGTAACAATATGGCAATTTGACTTGCCAAGCGCCCAAGCGTTAACCCTTGGGCATCAATTACCCACCACTCGCGTTCAACATCTTTAGGAGTGGGGGAGAATGTCTTGAAAGGCATTCCATCCTCCGATGATCTGTCTCATAATTACGGCTGGTTCACCTCGCCCGTGTCAAATAAGCGATCAATTTCACTATCATAAACAACACGGGTAAGTGTCAAACCCTGTGGGGGGGCACTTGGGCCTGACTCAGACCGTTTACCAGCGTACAACGCTTGTTGAAACGCCGCCCCACTCATTTTTCCGCGCCCCACGTCAACCAATGTACCAACAATACTTCGAACCATCCGTTTAAGAAACGCATTGGCCATGATATGGAAATGCAGTTCATCCCTGACAGGTTCAAAATAAGCTTGCGAAATTGTGCGCACTGTATTCTCCCCCTGCGGTGGTGTCCCAAATGTGGCAAAGTCTTGTGTGCCAATTAATAAATTAGCACATTCTTGCATAGCCGCTGTGTTTAAATCGCTATGCCATTGCCACACATGATTGCGGCGTAATGGATCACGTGTTGGGGCGCGTAATATTCTGTAAAGGTACATGCGGCTTTGGGCTGAAAACCGAGGATGAAAATCATCCGACGCTTTCATAATCCCTTGTAAAGCCACATCTGACGGTAAATTTGCATTAACCGCCTTCAGCAATTGCGGAGTGGGGTGTTGCCAATCGATATCGAAGGCAATCACTTGCCCGCTGGCATGTACACCGCTATCCGTGCGTCCGGCTCCCATGATAGTCATAGGTTGCTTTGTGAGCTTGCTCAGCGCTGTTTCAACTGCTTGTTGAACAGTAGGTTGATCTTCAACCTGTCGCTGAAAGCCACAATACGCCGTGCCGTCGTACGCTAGTCGGCCAACATACCGTTGCATAGAAACGCGCGACTACAGTTCGTCGCTAGCTTCCTCTGCCGCCTTTGCCGCCACTGCTTCTTCGTCCGGTAAGAGTTCTAACAATACCATTTGGGCATCATCACCGTGACGTGACCCTAACCGAAAACGGCGAGTATAGCCACCCGGACGTTCTTCATAGCGTGGAGCCAATTCGTCGAAAACTTTCAACATGGCTTCACGATTATTACCAAGCTTAGCCAAGACAATCCGACGTGCATGGACAGCCCGTGCTTCGTCATCATGCGCCAAACTACGCTTGGCCTTAGTGATAATCTTTTCAACTTCAGCGCGAATAGCTTTAGCTTTGGCATCTGTTGTTTTGATCCGCTCGTGCAAAATCAAGGAATTCATCAAGTTACGGCGTAGTGCCTTACGATGTCCTGTATCCCGACCGAGCTTTTTTCCAGCTACGCGATGTCGCATAATTGCTTTCCTTACGAAATGCTAGTGCTTCTCTAAGCGTCGTCTGGCAAATAGCCTTTTTCTTGGAGTAGACGATGCAATTCTTGAAGCGATTTTTCACCGAAATTGCGGATAGCGAGCATGGCGTCTGGGCCTCGTTCTAACATTTCCAGCACTTCACCAACATTGGTGATACCGGTACGCTTCAACGAGTTAAAGACACGTACGCTCAAATCCAGTTGCTCAATCGGAACTTCGAAGACTTCTGGTGGCAAACCACCTTCATCAACTTCTTCTTCTTGCAATTCTTCTTGCTTCAGATAGAACTTGGTATGGTCAACCGAAGCTACAATGCCGAGGTGCTTCATCATAATAATGGAAGCGTCACCCATCGCCTTTTCGGGGATGATGGTGCCATCGGTCCAAATTTCCAAAATGAGCTTGTCGTAGTTGGTCTTTTGCCCTACACGAGCGGCTTCGACCTCA
This sequence comes from Anaerolineae bacterium, assembly GCA_050303635.1. Taxonomy (GTDB): domain Bacteria; phylum Chloroflexota; class Anaerolineae; order Aggregatilineales; family J027; genus JAKEEQ01. The sequence continues at coordinate 2,651 of JBNLCD010000295.1, read as the reverse complement.
AAATTCACACGCAAGATTGGGCTGAAAATTGCATCAATCGGCAATTCACCAATCGGCAAACGCGCACGTTCATCCGCCGGTGAATAACCACGCCCCATTTCTACCCGGAATTCCATTTCGATCATCGCATCTGGCGAATCGACGGTAAACAGGTAGAGTTCAGGGTTCACAATTTCAACTTCAGGTGGAACTTGCAAATCTGCCGCCGTCACAACCCCTTCACCTTCCACGTTGAGATACAAACGGGAAGATTCAACATTATCAAACATCTTCAAGCGCAATTGCTTGAGTTGCAAGATCAATTGGGTCATGTCTTCCTTAACATCTGGAATTGCTGAGAATTCGTGAGCAACACCAGATACACGGAAGCTTGTAATTGCCGCACCCGGCAAGGATGACAGCAAAATACGACGGAGTGAATTACCTAAAGTAATACCAAACCCGCGTTCTAACGGACTAATGATAAACCGTCCGTAGCTTTGGGTTACCGCATCAGGTTCTGGACGTTGCGGCAACACCATGTTTTCTAAAACTTTTTCAACTTTATTCTCGAGATTTGTCACTTCGCCTCCTTAAGCCACGAAGCTATTGTGGGCGATCAACTGCCCTGCCCCAGACAGGGCATTTTTGCTCTGAGTTTTTTTAGTCAAAACTAACTAGCGTGAGTAGTATTCAACGATGAGTTGTTCATCAATTGGCAAGTCAATTTCATGACGTTCGGGCATGCGTTCAACGCCACCCTTCAAGCCACCGATGTCAACACGCACCCATTCTGGATGGGGCGGACGGTTTTCGAGAACACTCCGCAATTCACGGAAGTAAGGACGCTTGGAACTACCTTCGCGAATGCTGATTTCATCACCGGGACGCATAATGTAGGATGGGATATTGGTTTTAACCCCATTGACTAAAAAGTGTCCGTGTTGGACGAGTTGACGGGCATGGTTACGGGATTCTGCGAAACCCAAACGATAGACCACGTTGTCCAAACGGCTTTCAAGAATGACAAGCAAATTCGTACCAGTCAAACCGGGACGATGGAGCGCCTGTGAGTAATAGCGACGGAACTGACGTTCCAGAATGCCATAAATACGGCGTGCTTTTTGCTTTTCACGTAATTGTAGAGCAAAGTTCGAAGCACGACCACGACGATATTGTGTATCGCGACCATGCTGACCGGGGGGATAAGCGCGGCGTTCGATTGCGCACTTGGGCGACAAGCAACGCGCACCCTTCAAAAACAACTTTTCGCCTTCACGGCGACACAGTTTACAGACTGGACCTGTATATCGAGCCATATTCTGCGGCTTCCTCCACAACCGTTGTGTGTTTACACCTAGCGGTTATTCAATTGAACGATTAAAAATTTGGTATCAGATTGGATACCGAAATTTAGTAGCTCAGGTTTATAGGCAAGGGGCTAAAGCCACCTTGTTGACAAGGGTATTTATGCCCTTGGTCTGAACCACTGAAACTATACGCGGCGACGTTTCTTTGGGCGCACCCCGTTGTGGGGAACACTGGTCACATCCGCGATGGAACGAACCTTCAAACCGCTACCTTGGATAGCGCGAATGGCTTGTTCACGACCCGGACCGGGACCCTTCACAAAAACATCAACCTCTTGCATCCCATGTTCTTTGGCAGTTTCGGAAGCAGTTGCCGCCGCAACACGTGCCGCATATGGGGTGCTCTTACGGCTTCCTTTGAAGCCACTAGTTCCCGCACTGGCCCAAGTCAAGACATTGCCTTGTTGGTCAGTTATGGAAATGATGGTGTTATTAAACGTAGCGTGAATATGTGCTTGCCCGTAAGGGATATTCTTCCGCGTACGCTTTACACCGGAACGACGTGAACCTCTACGTCCCATAGAATTAAAACTCCCTAAAATCTGCTCACAAGCAGAAATCGCTGTTGGACAAACGCCGACCAATCCAGCTTGTCTGCGTGAGGTAATCTAATCCTCGAAGGATTACTTCTTCTTTGCACCACGACGACGACCGCGTCCAGCAACAGTTTTCTTGCTACCGCGACGAGTCCGTCCATTGGTTTTGGTCCGTTGACCTCTGACAGGCAAGTTTTGGCGGTGACGTAGCCCGCGATAACTGCCAATTTCGATAAGACGCTTAATATTAAGCTGAACTTCACGGCGAAGATCACCTTCGACCGTATATTCACCGATTGCATCCCGCAACAAACCCACTTCATCTTCCGTCAAATCACGGATACGGGCTGTTGGGTCTACACCAGTCTTCTCTAGAATTGCTTCACTGCGCGTGCGACCAACGCCGTAAATATAGGTCAGTCCAACGACGACCCGTTTATTACGGGGCAGGTCAACACCTGCAATACGCGCCATACAGTGTTTCTCCTAAAAATTAAACTTTTGTCCACACAGCAATTTAGCATTCTAGCAAAAATGCTCCGTGTTGTATAGATTAAATTTTCGTTAAGCCCCAACACCGCGCCAAATTCAGCCTTTTTTAGGGTGTTGCGCTCCGAAAAACTAGACAGTTACTGCTATAATATTTTTATATTCAACTGGCTTTATCACTGTACGAAAGGCATATGGAGCAGAATGGCGCAAGGTATCTATCAGTTTCCTGAAGACTTTTTATGGGGCACCGCGACGGCGGCCCATCATGTTGAAG
>JBNLCD010000294.1:0-7151 GCA_050303635.1 Anaerolineae bacterium | reverse complement strand
AAGTGTTGGCCATGTTGACGGGTATTCCCGTAACAACGATTGCTGAAGAAGAATCAGCGCGGCTAATGCGCATGGAAGAAACCTTGCATGAACGCATCATCGGTCAAGATGAAGCCATTATCACCATTAGTAAGGCTGTCCGCCGCGCACGGGCTGGTTTGAAAGATCCCAAGCGCCCCATTGGTTCCTTCATTTTCTTAGGCCCAACGGGTGTTGGTAAGACTGAATTATCCAAGGCGCTGGCTGAATTCCTCTTCGGTAGCGAAGATGCTCTCATTCAATTAGATATGAGTGAATTCATGGAACGGCACACAGTCGCGCGTTTAACCGGTGCTCCTCCAGGGTATGTTGGTTATGAAGACGCAGGTCAATTGACCGAAGCTGTTCGTCGGCGTCCATATAGCATTGTGGTCTTTGATGAAATTGAAAAAGCTCACCCTGAAGCCTTCAATATGCTTCTCCAAATTATGGAAGAAGGCCATTTGACAGATGCACGGGGCCGCCAAGTAGATTTCCGCAATGCCTTGATTATCCTGACTAGCAATATTGGTGCAGACAAGATCCGGCGCGGGACTGGCCTTGGTTTCACGGTTGATCGTGATGAAGATACTGAAGCCGTTCAAGCATATGATGAGATGAAGAAGAGTATCATGGGCGAATTGCGACGGAACTTCCGTCCAGAATTCCTCAACCGTTTGGACGATGTGATTGTCTTCCGCTCCTTGACCAAGGACGAAATTCACGAAATCGTTGAATTGCGGGTTCAAGATGTCCGCGGCCGCATGGTTATGCACACCGTTGATTTGGAAATTAGCACTGTCGCCGCCGATTATCTTGGTGAAAAAGGTTATGATCCTGAATATGGGGCACGGCCACTCCGCCGCGTTATCACCAATTTGATTGAAGATCGTCTGTCAGACGGTATTCTCTCCGGTGAATTTGCGGATGCGAACCTCATCCATATTGATTATGACGAAGAAACAGAAGAACTGACCTTTACACCGATTCAACGTGAATCTGAAGAAGAATTGGTTGTTGAGGACCCTGCTCCGCTCAACTAGTTAGCGGCTTAATCTGAAATTCAAAGCGGTGTTGATGCTCTATTCAGCACCGCTTTTGTTTTGTATTCTATTAATGTTGCGGAAGGTCATCAATTTACCTGCTAAAATGAACCTTAGCGCCATGTTATGTAAAGGATAAAACCTGTGCTGGAAACAATGATTGCTCTGTTGATATTTTCAATCATCACCCTAGCCGCCAATTTTGCGTTAGAAGAAAAATCGTTGCGGACATTGGTCAATATTTCGATTGTACTGATGAACCTGCTGATATTGCTCATCGGCGGGCTGTATGTCGGCTTAGCGACGCTCGATGCCGAGCAAGTTAAAGATATCGGATTAGAAACAATTGAGATGAGTAACGCCCTCACAGCGTTTGTCATTATGTTGATTACCGCTCTTTTAGCAACGGCTTTACTTTTTCGAGCGGTCCGTGAAAAGTTGGGTCGTTTTTTCCCGAAGCGGCAAGCAAGTTCAGTTAAGGTGACCCTAGATGGCGCGTATTATCCATCTAATCCGAATGCCGAAAGTTTACAGGGCTATGATGCGGCGAATCCGATTCACATGATCGCTTTGATTTTCTGTGTATATTTGACCGGTATTCAATTGGCTAATCTTGCACTCTTAGGCGGACTAGATGGGTTAGCTGATGATTTTGGCATTAGTTGGGAATTGTTAGTTGCCAACTTTTTACCCCAAGTCATTATTCCACTTCTGGGTATTGGGTTGTTTTTGCGACGTTCAGGACCTGAAGCATTTGAACGTCTAGGTTTATATTTCCGCGCTAAGGAACCTTTCTTAAAAGAATATCTTCCGAATTGGGCCGAAAGTATCGTCGCCGGTGTTGCGGTTGGCTGGGGTATGATTCTGGTGGTGTTTGTGATGTCAATTATTTGGCAATTATTGGTTTCACCGGAAACCTACCAAGCGCAAAATGAGGCAAGTGAAGCCTTAGCCAATAGTATTGATACGTTTTGGCTGGGCCTTGGTGTTGCTGTTTTTGCCGCTGTCGGTGAAGAAATTGCTTTTCGGGGTGCGCTACAACCGGTGTTTGGGTTTTGGGCAACGGCGTTCCTATTTGCCTTTACACATATTCAATATGTATTTACCCCGGCGAGTTTGATTATTTTTGCGGTCGCAATTTCATTTGGTTTATTGCGCAAACACTATAATCTCTATTCAGCGATGATTGCCCATTTTGTCTATGACTTTACGTTAATCATGTTAGGTCTGCTGGCTAGTTCGATGCTAGATGAAGAAGCGTTGCATATTTTCAGCACGTTATTACCAATGCATCTATAATCGAGGATGTATTCTGCGCATTAATCCGAAAGAGGGAATTCATGAAAAAAGCGACCTTGCTTGCACTTATTTTAGTTTTAGGACTTCTCGTCAGCGCAATACCTGTTCGGGCTCAGGAGGACGCTTGTTTTGACCGTGGTGGCCTCTGGAATGAAGAAACAGGAAAATGTGAGTTTCAGACAGGTCTCCACATTGCAATCACTTATCCCTTAGAATTTGTGGATGATGAATTTGCCGACATAACCCTCACGGAGTTTTTAAATGCATCTCGGCGTGATTTTCTCACTAATTATAGTGATTATGGCTTAGAATTTAATAGTTTTGGTAATTGGGAACTCAATATCACATACACAATTTACCAATATTCAGAGGATATTATCAGCATCCAATTTGATATTTATGAATATTCTGGTGGCGCGCATGGTCTTTCGTATTTTGAGACATTTACCTTCGACTTGGCTAATCAAAGTGTTTTGACCTTGGGTGATCTTTTCCAAGAAGAGTTTGATCCTTTAGTTACGATTGCGCCGATTGTGCAGGCTGATTTAGAAGCTCAATTGGGTGAAATGAGCGATAGCCAGTGGATTCAAGATGGCACGGGTTCGAATATCAATAATTATGGTAATTTCGTAGTCACCAGCGATTCCTTAATACTTCTCTTCCCGCCCTATCAAGTCGCGGCTTATGCGGCGGGTCCCCAGATCGTAGAAATTCCATTGACTGACTTGCAAGCTATTCTGGCACCGCCATTTTTGCAATTAGATTAATTGCTCCATAAAGTGTTGCTTCTAAAGGACAGCCTAGTCGCTGTCCTTTTATTTTTTAACCGAATTTTAAAGAGTTGTGAAATTGTGAGGTAAACGTGAGGTTAGACCTGTTATTGAGCTATTTAGTGATGAGCTAAGGAGTACCTAAACGTAGCCTAGGCAACAAGTCGGATTTCGCAAAATATTTTATACTGGTAGAGGTAATACGAGATGAAGAGGGAGCCGCTATGCAGATACGTCACGCAACACCCCATGATGCGGGGCAAATTGCCATGATTCAGCAACAAGTTTGGCCTTCTGAACGTACAGATATTGTCCAGTTGGTGCGTGGGTTAGCAGATGAAAACCATATAACCCTTGTTGCCGACAATGCTATTGGTGAAATTTTGGGTTTTGCCGATGGATTTTTGACAACCTCACAGGATGGAACTCAACGTTGGGAAATTGATTTAGTCGCCGTTGCACCAGAAGCACAGGGCCAAGGTATCGGCAGACGTTTGGTTCAAACATTGTTAGCGTCTGAATTTGCGGAAAGGGCGCAAATAGCACGGGCTCTCGTGCAGATTGATAATCAGCCTATGCACCGCACATTATCAAATTTGGGACTGAATTGTGATGGTGAAGCCTATGAATTATATGTTGGTGAAATGCTCAATCAGACTCAGTCTGAAAAACCTGTCAAATTGCATATAGTCCCCGTCAATACTTTGTCTTATAAAGGGTTATGGATTGAAGAAGATTGGTCTTTGACTAGTCTACATTATGGACAATCGCAATTATCACACAGTGAAATCGTAGGCACATTAATTCATCACGAAAATTCGGTAGCGATAGAGAATGCCCAACAAAGTGGATTTACGAAAATCGACACATATCAGTGGTGGTCTTGGCAATACTAAGGAACAACCCGTGTTTACAATTCGAGATTTTCAACCCAATGATCAACCTGCCGCCCGTCGTCTTATTTTACGGGGGTTAGGTGAGCACTTCGGCTATATTAATACATCGTTGAACCCAGATATTGATAATATTTGGTCAAACTATTTGGAAAATGGTCACATCTTTGTTGTGGCTGAAATCGAGAATGAAGTAGCTGGCACGGCGGGGTTATTAGTGCAACCTCATGCCACTGGCCAAATTGTACGCATGAGTGTAGGTACGCATTTCCGACGTAAGGGAATAGGACGTGCCATGGTGCAACATTTGCTCCAATTAGGGTTTGCCCAACGACTTGAACGTTTTGTAGTCGAGACTAATCGCAACTGGCAACACGCCATTAAACTTTATCAGTGTTGTGGTTTTCGCGAATATAAACAAGACGATGAAGCGATTTATCTCGAATATCTTCAGAAGAAAACTGGTCATATGAATTAACAAAAGTGGAGCCCAACTAGGCTCCATTTTTTTGATCAGGGGTCATCATAATTTCACTGCCCGAACCGGGTTTAAAGGTGAAAATATCGGGGATAAGGTTGGTCTGCTTTGTATAATCCGCCGCCACATTCTGCGTAAAATTGGCAACTGCATCCGGTTGAACCAAGGCCACAGCACTGCCACCAAAGCCGCCGCCCATCATCCGTGCCCCATAGCAACCGGGCTGTTTACGGGCAATGGCACTAATCATATCAAGTTCAGGACATGAAACCTCAAAATCATGTTGTAAGCTATGATGGCTCTCATTCATGAGCTCACCGGCTCGGTCAAGATTATCTTTGCGGAGGGCTTTAATCATCGCGATGACGCGTTGATTCTCTGTGATGACATGTTTAGCACGCCGCAATCGCACATCACCTAAATCATTTTTGTGTTGATAAATCATATCTAACGAAGCTAAACGTAAAGATTTGATGCCCATAATTTCAGAAGCTTGTTCGCATTCTTGGCGACGTTTGCCATAATCAGCATCCACTAATTCGTGAGATACTTTAGTATCCATCACAACGACTTCGACATTGTTGGGTAAATGCACCGGGGTTGTGGCAAGATCTTGGCAATCGATCAGAAGAGCATGGCCTGCTTCGCTGACGGCGGATGCCATTTGGTCCATCACGCCACAGGGCATTCCAATAAATTGATGTTCAACCTCAACACCAAGCAAGGCCTTGGCCTTTTGCGTGTAACTATTGTTGTTGGCGAGAGCCAATGCCATTTCAATTAAGGCGACTTCAAGCGCCGCTGATGAAGATAGACCAGCCCCCATCGGCACATCACCATGAATTAGAATATCGGCACCGGGCACAAAAATATCTTGCTCACGCAAGAGATACCACACACCCCGCACATGACTAGTCCAGGCTGGCAGGTTGGCGCGTTTGAGGTTGCTGGTAGAAAACGAGGCGACTTTATCAAAATCCATAGAATACACATTAATGGCGCTGTCATTACGCGGGTGGGCCACAATCCAAATGTGTCGATCAATCGCCATCGGCAAAACGTAGCCATCATTATAATCTGTGTGCTCACCAATGAGATTTACCCGACCCGGCGCACGGGTAATGTAGCTTGGTATAAGGCCATAATATTGTTCAAAGGCAAGCTGGAGTGTCGATTGCACAGTTATACATCCTTTTCAAAAAATGCCTTGTAAATTTGCACAACTGGCGAGAATTATTAATATTATTAACTCAATTTTACTGTCGCCAATGTTTTTTAGGAACAAGTGTCAGATTATGTTAAGATAAATCAATTGTAGAAAGATTTTTACACGATTCGAATGTGTCTATGATAATCTAAACTGACCTGAATTGGATATGCCAAAAACCTCACTAGAAAGCCTTTTTACGTTTTTGGCAAATGTATTGTTAAGCAAACGTTAAGACCATTTGTGCAAAATTCTAAATTACTTTAGTTGGAACAGGACTTATAATGAAATTATTGGCAATCAGTGATCAGCGTTTACCCAAAATGCAGATCGCCAGCTACTTAAAAGAGCAATACGGAGATATATCGGCGGTTATTAGTTGCGGTGATATGGATCCAGATTATTTAAACTTTATTGTAACCGTTCTTTCAGTGCCATTATTTTATGTTCGCGGTAATCATGACACCAACTATACGGATGATACACCGGGTGGCATCAATTTACATATGCGAACAGAAAAATTTGATGGATTGCATTTAGCGGGTCTAGAAGGCTCAATTCGTTACAATAAAGGTGAGCCGCAATATACGCAGTTTGACATGTACTTAAATGTTTTACAAATGCTTCCGTCACTGCTATTGCGCCGTTTGCTCAAAGGACATGGCACCGATATTATGGTTTGTCATAGTCCACCCCGCTATATACATGATTTAGAAGATCGAGCTCATCAAGGTTTTAAAGCCTTACGGTGGCTCATTCGCCTAGCACGTCCGCGTTACTTAATCCATGGGCATGTAGATATATACGATCAACGAACTAGTCGTGAGACGGATTTTTTTGGAACTCGTGTAATTAACATTAATCCGAGTAAATTGATCGAAATTGAAGAGGGACACCAAGACTAGGAGGTGTACCAGTGGACGATATGCATAACCCACAACTAAGAGCCCAAGCACGGCGTGATTTTGACCGTGCACGGATGAAAGCCTTTTGGCAAAATCTTTGGCAATCAGTGACAAATCAGGAACGGGAATTGCTCAATTTTGAGGAAGTCCAGTCTAAACTTCGCTTGAATAATCAGCGGTCTTTGGGATTGAAAAATATCCCCCTCGACAACATTGTCGGAAGTGTTGGCCGCTATCAGGACTTTACGCGTTCCTTCTTGCCAAAGAAACGGGTCAACGAAGAACGTTGGTCGCAAATCAGTGTATTAGCACGCGGAATGCGTGGTTTTCCGCCCATCGAACTCTATAAAGTGGGTGAAGCCTACTTTGTCCTCGACGGGAATCATCGTGTTTCAGTAGCCAAGCAGTTAAAGATGCCAACTATTGAAGCCTATGTACGTGAACTCATTGTTCCAGAAGAGCTGGCGATTGATGAAACGCTGACCGAAGAAGAATTGATTATTAAAGCTGGCTATTTGGAATTCATGCGCCAGACTAA
>JBNLCD010000293.1:0-7164 GCA_050303635.1 Anaerolineae bacterium | reverse complement strand
TCGATGCTTGAAATCAATAGCGGGACATTCAACGGAGGAGACGGCGGTTCATCTGTAAATTCGAATGCTGATGGGGATTCCAATGCTGATGGTGGCCATGCTGTATTTACGGATTATATCGATGTTCAAATTGATGACGGGACATGGGTGGCCAACCGCGTTCACGGCCAATCTGGTCCATCAGGGACTTGAACGGCCTAAATGATTCGTCGAGGGCTTGTTGCTTTGTGTCCGCAACATGAGCATGGGAATTGATACTCACGCTTAATTGACTAGGATCATGACCTGCTTGGGCCACCGCGCGCCAATATAAATCAACCAAGGGACCGAATTGGGCCGGACGTCCGCCGATAATGGCAATGGCGAGGGATAACCCTAACATGCCCGCGCGCACAACCGATTCAGGGGTGCCGCCAACCGCGACCCAGATGGGTAACGGATCTTGCACCGGACGCGGATAAACACCTTCGCCATTCAATGAAGCGCGATGTTGACCGGACCACGTGATATGTTCGTTTTCGCGGATTTTGAGTAGAAGCTCCAATTTTTCGGAAAAGAGTGTGTTATAGTCTTGCAAATCGTAGCCAAAAAGCGGGAACGATTCGATGAAGGAGCCCCGTCCGGCCATGATTTCGGCGCGTCCATTCGAAATCAAATCCAGCGTGGCGAAATCTTGGAAGACACGCACCGGATCATCCGAACTGAGCACCGTTACGGCACTGCTCAAGCGAATATTTTGGGTACGGGCCGCCGCCGCCGCGAGAATTGTCACGGGCGATGAAGCGATAAAATCCGGGCGGTGATGTTCACCAATGGCAAACACATCAAGCCCGACTTGGTCGGCGAGTTCGATAGATTCGAGTAAATTTTGCATCCGTTGTTGCGGACTAATTTTTTCCCCGGTGGTGGGGTCGGGTGTTAATTCAGCGAAAGAATAGAGCCCAACTTCAAAAGGCTTGGGTGTCATATCTTGAGTAGAAATAGTGGCCTCCTCATACAAACCAATCATCTGTTACCTATCCGATATGGGCTTTATTATACGGCATAATCGTGCGGGGTATCGTTAAAATTCCATAAAAGCGGACAACTGTCCATTAATTTACCATTTCTGGGAAGAGGTCATTCAACTGACAGGCTGGTGGAGGATGTTTTATGGGGACTTTTTTATCGTTACGCGGGGCAAAGTCCAATGAATGGCCTCGTGAATCTCCACGATTTGATCATTCGAAAACGGAAAACCACAGCGGGTCCGTCCTACCCACTCTCAAGAATAATGCTTGCCTAATTTTTGCTTAATAACCCGCCAGAAAAAAAGCGGATTACCGATGAGATAACGTCGCCATAAGCGTTGAGGCTCAATGAGCAGACGGCCCAACCATTCAAGACCGAGGGCAACCATCCAGCGGGGCGGACGGCGTAAACTGCCTGCCGCATAATCAAAACCTGCCCCAATAGTTAAACCCACATAGGTCTTGAGATGGTCCCAATTGTGCATTAACCATTCCTCTTGAATGGGCATCCCAAAACCAATGAGGAGGATATCGGGTTGGGTGGTGTTGATCATTTCCAAAACAGCTTGATTTTCAGGATGATGTAAATCTTTGGCAAAATAGCCATGATAGGTGCCGACTATTTTGAGGCGCGGATGGCGTTGGATGAGTGCTTGCGCCGCTTGATCCGTGACACCGGGTTGCGCACCCAGTAAGAACATACTTAAGCTATGGGTTTCGGCAAAACTTGCTAATTCCCAGATATAAGCCGCATAGGTTATTTTATGAAGACGCACGTTATGTAGGAGATTAGCGCCCAAGGCTACCCCTACGCCATCACAATGTACACATTCAAGGCTATTGAAATAGTCACGTAGCCACGGGTATTGATAAGCCAAATTCAGGCCATGAATATTAACATAACAATCGCGCGACCGTTTTTTTTGCTGAATTGTTTCTAGGATAAAATTATTGAGATCATGGGGCGTCACTTGATGGACATGGACCCCCAAAACATCAACGGTAAGATGATTTGACATTTTCTCGATACTTAATAATAGTAAGCACTCCCAATAAATATAGAGTCATTCTATCAATTACCGCCATAACACGCAATTGGGCGGATAAACTATACCGGATATTGCTGAGATAAAGCTCAAATTTAGATCACGGTTATTCCGCCAAGTTTTAAACTTTGCGCGGAATTTTGATTCCAGCTATGATGCTACAGGGAGATTTAGTCAATTCACATTGAACAGGATTGGGCATGCAAACGAAGCAGGAGAAAATTGCGTGGGTCGCTTTGAGTATGGTGCCGCGCGTCGGAGCCGTGATGATGCGGCGACTTATTCGGCGGTTTGGCCATGCGCAAACAGTTTTGGAAGCCAGCCATGCTGAACTGCAACAGGTATCCGGCGTCGGAAAATCGCTAGCTAGTCACATTTGTGAAGTGAATACAGGCCGCACCGCTTTTTTGATGGAGCAATGGCAAGGCCAAAAGATTCGGATTCTCACATGGGCTGACGAAGATTATCCGGTCATGCTCAAAAATGTGGAGGATGCCCCACCCACCCTATTTATGCGCGGCAATTGGGATACGACCTCCACGCGAAATATTGCCATAGTCGGCACGCGCAATGCGTCAGGTCCGGCTCGTGATACGGCTCATCGATTGGCTGAATTTTTCGCTGAAAAAGGCTGGACGATTGTGAGCGGCTTAGCTCTCGGCATCGATCATACCGCGCATCTCGGCGCACTCTCAACCGCCCATGGTCAAACGGTCGCCGTGTTGGGGAGCGGTGTGAACAATATTTATCCGCCTTCGAACCGTAAACTCACGCCGCGTATTTTGACTAGTGGTGCGTTATTGAGTGAAGTTGCCCCCTCCGCTGAACCGCATAGTATTCAACTGGTGGCGCGTAATCGGATTATCACAGGCTTAAGTCAGGCCGTGATTGTGGTTGAAGCGGGTGCCCAGAGCGGTGCTTTACATGCGGCACGTTTTGCTAAAACCCAAGGGCGTTTGGTATGTGCGGTGGATATGGTGGCCGAGGGCAATATTAAGCTGGTGCAAGACAACGCTTTCCTGCTGTTACATGATTTTTCGAATATGGATATGTTCATGGACGCGCTGGGAAATTAGCTAGGCCAGAATAATCTTGTTTGAATAATTAGGCGAGATATTGGAACACGGGTGCGGCATGCCGCACCTCTACCTATAATTATTTGTGTCGAGATCATCCCCTGTAGGGGCGACACATGTGTCGCCCGTTTTTTTAGCGCCATTACTTCGCCAAGGAGCGCCGGAAACGAAGCGGTGATTTTTTCGGCACACGCTCAATCAAACCCCGCGCTTCCAGATCAAGCTGAACCGTTTTCGTATACCAGCGCACCGACCCCGCTTTGGGAAAGAGTTCCATGGGTGCTTCATTTTGCACCAAATGATGGGTCACGGCTTGCTCTAACTCATCAAAACTTAGGCTGATGCCATTCTCATCTGCGGGCAAGCTCGCTAAGATGGCATCTTTGACAAGTTCATATTTTTCCGTGTTCAAACTTTGGCGATGATCGGGATGATTGACGTTTTGAGCTTCAGTGCGAGACATAATTTCACTCCTCTTATTTGACTAACACAATCTCAGGATACTGGATGGCAAACCTGCTGACTTGTGAATTCCTGCTAATTTTCAAAATTGGCAAATTGGTCACGATAATGGGATGGGGTTAGCCCAAAGGCTTTACCAAACGCCTGAATAAATGCGCTCAAGCTCGCATATCCCACGTCGAGTGCGATCGTGGTAATCGGTAAATCTGTGCTTTCAAGCAGATGACGTGCCCCGTTGAGGCGTTGACGGCGCACATATTGATACACCGTTGTGCCAAATGCTTTTTTGAACAGGCGCGCAAAATGATATTCAGATAAGGCGACGTGTTGGGCAATATCGGCGGTTTGGATGGCTGTGCCATATTGGGCTTCAATAAATTGGCGGGCTTGCAATAAACGCCCGGTCAGATCCTGGCTGGTTGATTCTTTGTGATCGCTGAAATTGACAAGTGCCATGTAACGCAGGCGCAAGAGTTGCAGAACATGGCCCACAATTTCCATAAAAACTTCGTTCACGCCTGCACTATCAAGCCGCGCCGTAACCATCATTTCGAGTAAATCCGAGAGTAAATCACCTTTGGGCAGAGGAATGCCCTGCAATAAATTGTTCAGGTTGGCCGGAATATTGAGAAATTCGGCCATATCCAGCACAAAACCCGGACTCAACATCAGAATCATGACATGCACAGGTTCGGGTGAAGATGAATTTTGTACATAGAGCGGGACTGAAGCAGGATCGGCATGGAGCCATAAATATTCTGTAGAACGAAGCTTGGTAGATGGCGCGAGTAAATCATGCTCACTCAGCGGAAAAATAATCAGATGATGACCCCAACACGGTAAAGGGAGATGACGCGAAAATTGCCCCATCCACACACAATTGAGCGGTGTGAACGGCACATCGATAGATTGATGAGGCAACTTAGGCGAATCGAGCACAATAAGCATAGCGACCGTTTAATAATTCTTCGACACTTAAATCTATTGTACGCAAAACGCAAATTAGGGGAAATATCGGTATCGTTTTATGTATGCGGCGAACCACATCGGTTCCGCCCTACCAGCCATCCACTTATGCATCAATGCCGTTGAAAATTTGTTACTAACGAACGGATTAGGCACACTTTGGAGTTGATTTCTAAACATGTTGCAAATTCGCAATGATCTTAACCACTGGTAGGGCTGGGCCGACGTGCCCAGCCGCTGATTGATTTGTCATTTCACAGGTTAGGATATTGTCCAAAACAAAAAGCCCCTGTCAAACAGAGGCCTTGTGATAACAAATTTGATTGAAGTGGGGCTATTTATTGAACAGCCAACCAACCTTCAATATCGACAACCCAACCGGAATTACCTTCGCTATCGGTCAGTTGCCACCAGATGGAGTATTCATTTTGGTAAGGGCCAGCGGAGACGGTCAAGGTTTCGCCAGCTTGCAAACCACGGTTACGTTCACCGGAAACGCTGGGGTCAGTGCGGAAATTCGCGCCAGCGCCTTCAGCCGTTACGGCAACACTTGATCCAACGCCCAAACCGGGAGTGGTATAGATTGGTGAAACGCTCAAGAAACGGCCACTGGAAATATCGGTACCGTTTACAATCATCCAGCCGCTTACGCCTTCAGCTAAGGAAACAGCGAACCATTGGTTGCCTTGGGCATCGGTGGTGTTGGTACCACGATAGAGGACACGGTCCCCCCAGAGCAAACGGTCAACGGCTTCACCGCCCGTACTCGCTGACGTATAAACATAAACCGGATTATCAGTGGTCACACTGGGACCCATTTGGATAATTTGATTCGTGCCACCATCATAGAGGGCGGATTCGGCCACATCGGTGGGTTGGGACATATCTTGATATACCAGTCCGGCCATGAAGCCGAGTACAACCAAAGCCACCGGAACACCGCGTACGAGCCAGCGTTTGATATTCGTTGTCAACATCAGGGTCTTATTCTCCCCTCAAATATTTTTCATGCAAAATCAGCCAAAAGTGTAGTCTATCCATGCCGACTTCGCAAGCGTTGTCCTGAGCGTAGGGCAATCACCCCCTTCGCGTCAAAATCAAAATGCGCGAGGTGTCACGAGTTAAATGACTGTCTAACAACGGCTCGTAAACTATTACGCCATGACTAACCTTTGCTTAAGTTCAGCCGATATCGCGTGGCCTGATATCAGGTTATAGTGATTATCATGACATGGCGCGGGAGGCTATGAATGCGAATTTTTGGGGTTTGGCTACTCATTATTATTATGTTGTTGAGTGCGTTCTTATTTTCATTTGGCAATCAGCGAATTTTGGCAGTGACCGAGTTCACAGAAATCAATCGACTAGGCATTGGCACAATTAACGATTTGGCTTTCCATCCGACGGAAGATTTGTTGGCCGTGGGCACCGAAACAGGTCTCTATTTATATACCGTGCCTGAACTTGAGCAAATTTCAAATTTCAATTTTTTCAACGAGTCGGTGCAAGATTTAGTCTGGTCGCCGGATGGTGCATGGCTGGCCTTTGCCACAAAGCAAAAAATTTATCTCTGGCACAAAGACTCTGACGACATGCAAGTGCTCCTCGATGATATGGCGCTGGCCAAGCTCGATTGGTCACCGGATGGTCAGCAACTTGGCGCAATGGGTATTCCGCAGTCCAGTAGCTTCACCAACCTGCAGTGGAGTCAGTTGTATCAATGGCAACTCACCCATAACAGTTTTAAAGCTTATCCGCCGCTAACTGTGCAAGCGTCCCATAATGGCGTTTATAGTTTTCACTGGACAGCCCAATATATGATTGTTCACACGGGCTGGAACGAAGATGAAATTATGGCATGGCCCGTTAATGCCCCAAGCAGAATTGTCTCGTTAGATTACGCCATGCTGGGCACCACCCTGACCGCCTCACCCGATAAGCAGTATCTCAACGTAAACTACTATTATGACCAATCGCAAAATCGTGCTCTGCAATTACGTCGCCTCGATACCGAAACCCTGACATGGGAAGATACGCCCATCGAAAAAGAACTGGGTAATGAGGTGAGTGCATGGGGCGAAAATCTATTTGTAACCGCCCGCGACAAGCATCCCGGCACCACATTAAACGTGTTTGATACCCAAACTTGGACCCTCAAACAAAGTCTTGAATTAGATTTTTCTGTGAGTAATTGGTTTAAATTTGAGCTTTCCCATACTGAACAATATATCGCAACAATCAGCGCCTATAGACTTATTCTGATCGATACCACGACATGGACTCTTGCGGGCGAAATTTTTACACGCTGGCAATCACTCCAAAATTTCCCGTTGGCGGTCAGTCATAATAAAAAATTTTTGGCGGCTATGCCTGAATATCCGAATGCACGCCTGCTCATCCTTGATTTACATTCGGGTGCTATCGTATGGGATGACATGCTCGATATTCCGGACGCCATCAGCACCCTTACATTTTCGCCCGACGATAACTATCTTGTTTTTGCGCATGGAGAGGGTAAACAGATTGGTGTGCTGGATATCGCGCGCCAACAATTAATACCCTATCGCGGCCGTTTTGCCTCGCCGATTGACAAACTCATCTGGC
>JBNLCD010000292.1:0-7172 GCA_050303635.1 Anaerolineae bacterium | reverse complement strand
TGAAATCAGACTGGCTCGCTTGCGGCGCATCTATTATGAAGATGCTAAAGCCAATATTGAGTATCGCCGCGTGCGTGATGTTTTGCGGGGCCATGTATCTAAAGATTACTACACATACTATGAGCGTTTATTGTCTGTTGAGCGTGCCACCAAACAAGCCACCCAAAAACTTCATGCAGGAGCCCGTGCGAATGAACTATTTCATCAAGTTCAACGGCTTGGAGATAAGATCGCCCGTCTGATTGATGAACTCCAAGATTTGGATAGCCTTATGGAACTCTATAATCAGCACAGCTCACAAGAACTTGATAATGTGACGAAAGTGCGAACAACGCTTATCCAACGTATTGAGGAAGTATTGGATATTCAAAGCGGCATTCCGGCGCGTATGATGACTTTGGGCACGACGCGAGCGGAACGAGGTATCGATCGCTTGCAAGAACGCTTACAACGTTTGGCTTTGCGATTGGATGATATTGCTGAAGCCTATGATGATATCGATGATGAATTGAACGATGAAGGTTTAGATTTAGCGGAATTTGCCCACCTCAGTAATGCTGATGATGACTAGGGTAATTCTCTCCCAACGGAGTAATAAGAAAACTTGAGAATCGTAGCAATAAGTGATACCCATACTTTACACGGCGGATTAACTATCCCGGATGGTGATGTACTCATTCATGCGGGGGATCTGACCAATCATGGGTCGTTAGCTGATGTTGAGCAGTTTAATGAATTCTTAGGCAAACTCCCCCACCCCCATAAATTGATCATTGCAGGCAATCATGATTTTTGTTTTGAGCATGGACCAGCCGAAGCAAGAGCGTTCATCACTAACGCAATATATCTTGAAGATACAGGCATCCAAATTGATGATGTTTACTTCTACGGAAGCCCATGGCAACCTGCCTTTTTTAATTGGGCATTTAATCTGAATCACGACTCTGAACTTCGTGAAAAATGGGATTTAATTCCAGACAATACAGATGTGTTGATTACACATGGTCCGCCATTTGGATTTGGTGATCGTACATTCCGAGGGAAAAATGCAGGTTGTCGAGAGCTTCTAAAAGCGGTTGAACGATTGAAACCCAAACTTCATATTTTTGGACATATTCATGAGGGATATGGGATTACATCGAATGAACATACTAAATTTATTAACGCGAGTTCATGCACTTTAGGATATCAGCCGATCAATCAACCGATTGTTATTGAGTGGGATGAGCTTTAAGCAACTGGGGGAGTTTGGCAGGTCCGTTGCCGATAAATTACCCAAACACTCGCACTGAAAACGATAAAAAAGATTGTGATTACCAATCCTTGATACAGGGGACGCTCAAGGATTGAGAGTGGATTATCGGCTGTATAGGCAAAATTATATGACCCCGTCAGCATATGACCATCTACTGAAGTAGCTTGCCAAAAAACTGTATATTCGCCCTCGGTGATTTCTTCTGTAATCTGTCCAACAATTTTCTCGGATGGCTCAGCAATGGATTGTTCAAGTGCGACTGGCGTATTCTCTTTAGTTTGATAAAGCATGATATGACTATCTTCCATGGGTTCGCTAAAGATAAGCTCTATTTCGCTAGGTGGAGCGCTAACGACTTCACCGGGGCTTGGCTTAGCAGATTTAAGCTCAGCATGGGCACTCACTGTTGAAACTGTTGCCGCAACAATTCCGGTCAGGCTAAGCACTAAAACAATCCGTTTCAGCTTATTCCACATCAGCCAAGACCGCTTCCAAATAAGGTTTTAATTCAGACGGTGCGACTGGACCATCCAGGCGCATCGTAACTATACCGGCGCTGTCAATAACATAAACCCATGGTTCATTCAATAAGCCCCATTCGCCCATTGTCGGCACCCAAGCCAAAGTCTCAAAATCTTCATAGACTTCAACATGGACAAAGTTGATCTGTTCGCCGTATTCTGCCCACAGGGGATCAATACTCCGCATGACGGGTGCACACAATTTACTTGTACAGAGACCGGGTGTGGTAAATGCAATGACCAGTGGTTTGTCTTCGGTCAATGCAGTGGCAATTGTTTTCTCATAAAAGGCCGGGTTGGGTTCGGATGCAGTGGTTATTAATTTAAGATCAGATTCTCCATCCCAGATACGATTTTCGGATGGATAAGCCGCCGCCCCAATACCTATTCCAAAGGGTGTTTCGTAGACATTAAAGGCAACACTATTGTTAAATGTCTTGTCATCTGTCATGGTAATTTCGAGATCAAAAAACCATGCGCCCGCTTCAGTGAGTTCAGGATAAACAACCCAATACGGAATCTCATAATCGCCATAAGTTGCGGCTGATCCGGTCCATAAAACTGTCTGGGTATCATCTAAGGCTAGACGAGCGTTGACTCTCACTTCTGTAACGTCCGCACTCCGATTTTGCCCATCCCAAAATGCTAAAACCACGCGGTTTTCATCTGGGGTAATACTGGAGCTCGCCACTTCAATTTGTAATGGTGAAGGCTGGTTAACAGTGGTGTCGTCTTTGTCATCCGCCTTATCATTACAGGCTGTCACAAGAAACATAGCTAAAGTGAAGATAACAAACAAAATAACGCGTCGGGGCATACGATTCTCACAGACTGGGTAGATTAAACTGAACTACTAGATTGGATAGGATAAGGACACGGTAACTTACCGTGTCCTTGTGGTTACTGCTTATTAATTTTAGAGTGTTTGATTAATTATTCAACAACTGGCAAGTCAGATGCATCGGTGTCAACCAAGCCAGCGCTTACCCAACCAGTTGGGTTGCTGACTTCTGCGCCATCGATGAACATGGAACCTTGGTATTTAACTTTAATCCAAGCACCATCTTCACTTTGGCCAAGTATATAAACACCATCACCAGCACCAACACGATTGACAGCAACACCGTCGGGAGCATCACGGAAGTTGGCTGGACCAGCGTTAATGGTACCTAAACCATAAACCTTGTCGCTAACTTCCATATCGCTAGCAAATGCCCAACCAGTGTGGCCACCAGCATTCACGAAAGCGAATAAACCATTATCACTGAACGCGTAGATTGTAGCAACTTCACCAGCTTCAACAGTTGTAAGTGCTTCAGCTTGCGGGCTGGCATCAACGCGAACAGCCATAACGTCAGATACAACTTCACCTTGACGTTGAACGACTTGAGTCAATTGAGCGCTAGGTTCACTGAGATCGAGATCGGCGGCAAATGCCCAACCGAGATGATCACCATCGTAAACACCTGCCCATAGACCATCAATTACAAACACACCAACGGTACTGCCGCCCGGCATAGTTGCAATAACATCACTTGTTACAAAAGGCGTTTCGCGAATTGCAAAATCAGTACGGGTATTGGCGGTACCTTCAAGATCAACTTGTGCGGCACTGATATCAAGGTTTGAAGCCAAAGTCCAACCACCATCAACGAGTACCCACAAACCATCTTCTTCATAAATCATCCACACGGCACCGGGTGTGGATTGAGCAACAACGTCAGCATAAATACTTGGCTCAGCATATATAGCCGCGCCTTCACCAGTATTGTCTACGCCTTGCGCAATGGGGGTTCCGCCATCTTGAGCGAAAATACCGCTAATTGGCAAGACTGCCAACATTAAAGCTAAAACAAGAACAATCTTTACTAGACGATTCATATTACAAAAAGCTCCTTGTTAAAAATAACCCCTAGTTAAGAACATTGGGAACAAGCAAAATCTATTATACAGTGTATCGTGGATGTCTACCAATAGCAATTCAATAAACTTTCTATTAGAAAAGCAGAGGGTAAGGCGCATGTTAGCATTATCTAAATGTCAGATAACATAACACTCCTCTATAATCATTTTCTAATCTTAAAGTTAGAAAATGCGACTCATTGGCAACTTCCCCAACTTCAAATTATTTTAAAGTGGTCCAACACCTGCATAAGATATCCCTGTTAAATACGCAATATCCCGCGAAAAGGTTGTCAAATCTTCTAATTCGAACTCATTTAGATGGCTATGTCCGCAAGCACGTGCCATAACTTGCATGAGTTCGACACTGGCTTCAAAGAAGTTTTGGAGCTGTTTAGCAGATTGCTCAATCACCAAACGTGATCGTAAATTGGGTTTTTGGGTTGCGATTCCAACCGGGCAATTATTCGTATGACAAGCTCGCATTCCTAAACAACCAATTGCTTGTAAGGCTGAATTAGAAATAGCGATACCATCGGCACCCAGGGCCAGTGCCTTTATGAAATCAGATTCGGTCCGTAACCCACCAGTGATGATGAGTGTAATATCATCACGTTCAATTTTGTCTAGGTAGTTCCGGGCGCGTGCTAAGGCAACCATCGTAGGAATAGAGATATTATTCTTGAATACATTTGGTGCGGCACCAGTTGCCCCACCACGGCCATCGAGAATTATATAATCCGCGCTGGCTTGAAGGGCAAAATCAATATCAGCCTCAATATGTTGAGCCGAAAGTTTAAAGCCAATAGGAATACCACCGCTCGTTTCGCGGACTGCGTCAGCAACTCGTCTAAAATCATCAATCGTCACTAAATCAGGAAATGTCGCCGGACTAATGGCTGATTGGCCTTCAGGCAATTCACGAACTTGAGCGATTTTGCCAACAACTTTATTGCCCGGTAAATGGCCGCCCGTACCAGTTTTTGCCCCTTGGCCACCTTTAAAATGAAAAGCTTGCACCTTTTTGACTTTATCCAGACTCCACCCAAACTTAGCCGATGCCAACTCATAGAAATACCGTGAATTTGCGGCTTGTTCTTCAGGAAGCATACCGCCCTCTCCCGAACAAATACCGGTACCGGCTAATTCTGCTCCCCGCGCCAAAGCTATTTTGGCTTCTTCACTTAAGGCACCAAAACTCATATCACTTACAAAAATTGGAATTTCTAGGCGGAGCGGGCTGGCGGCATTGGGTCCAATGATTAATTCAGTCGCAACTAGGGCATCATCAAGAAGCGGACGTTTGGCCAACTGGCCTGTTAAAATCTGAATATCATCCCATCTGGGTAATTCCGTGCGGGATACTCCCATAGCCGAAACTTTACCATGATGTCCCCATTTGCTAAGTCCATTTTTGGCTAAAGTCTGGATGTATTTGTTATGTGGCTCATCGACTGTGCCTGTGTGATCTGCATATTGACCAAGATAATTTTCCCGATCATAGGCTTGAGGATTATCCACATGCCATTCTGCAATTTCGTCGGCATCGACATAAACTATGTCAGCATCTAGATCAATCCATGCGGAAAATTTTTGCAATACTTCCTCATGATTATAAGCGCTTACCCCTGTGTCATACCGATAATCCCATTGATGAACGCCACAGATCAAATTTTGGCCAGAGATATAGCCATCTGCTAGCAATGCGCCACGATGCAAGCACCGTCCATATAACACTGAAACTGAATCATCAAATCGAATTACGACTAAATCAACATTGGCAACAAGAGCATAATGTGGATTGCGATCAGAAAGTTCGCTCCATTTAGCAACTGCGACTTTATTCATAATAATAAACCTACTTTATTATCTATTCTGATAAAGATTTATGTATTGAAAGCGACATACTTATTGTAGTTGAAGCAGTGAAATCACGCTTCCTTCTTGAGATACGCAATTCATTAGGTTTTAGATCGATTCATGTTAAAATTATAGATACCATATCAATAAGTCCTGAGGAGGGCTCCATGTTGAATGCGTATTTAGATTGCCTCCGTAAAAATGTCTGGCTTATGTTGGTAGGATCAATTGCCTTTGCCGGCTCCGCCTTTATCGGTTCCGTCACGGTGGACGCAGAATCCACCACCCCCGGTATCTGGTTGGCCACCATGTGGATACTGCTCGCTGTCGGTTTTGAAATATTCGTTCTTGTCACAATTGATTGTTTGATGGCTCTCATGAAACAAAATGATTAAAGCCCTCTAAAAAATAAATAGAATGTATTTAAGTTATTGAGGAATAACAAGTTGTTGTTCCTCAATATTTTTGTCCCTCCACCCCGCCAACCTAAACAAAGAAATATTCAAAGAATTTGTCTGTTTTCAGATAAAGCTGATACTTATATAGCCCTAATACAGATAAATATTTCGATTTTTACCCTTGGTGCATAATCAGTGTTGGCGGGGGTGATTTTTATGAGATAATGAGATAGTGTTGGGAATAGATTTTCCGCAACATACCATTCAACCCCCTAAGCATTTTTGGAGTTATACAGACTTATGGAAGCTATAAAAAATGCCCAATATTTTATTGATTTAGAAGACAAATACGGGGCACACAATTATCACCCCCTCGATGTCGTGATTCATGAAGCCGATGGCGTCTGGGTTACCGATGTTGAAGGCAATCGATATATGGATTGCTTGAGTGCCTATAGTGCTGTCAATCAGGGTCATAATCATCCGGCCATTCGTGAAGCCATGTTGGAGCAACTTAACCGTGTTACTCTGACCAGCCGCGCTTTCCGTAATGACCAATTGGGTTTGTTCTATCAAGAACTTTGCGAACTCACTGGTTTTGAAATGGCACTCCCCATGAATAGTGGTGCCGAAGCTGTCGAGACAGCCCTCAAAGCCGCGCGTAAATGGGGTCATAAAGTTAAGGGTGTTCCTGAAAACCAAGCAGAAATTATTGTCTGTGAAAATAACTTCGCAGGCCGCACCATTACTATTATTAGTTTCAGCACCGAAGATCAATATCGCGATGGGTTCGGACCCTTTACCCCCGGCTTTAAGGTTATTCCTTACGGCGATAGTCAAGCGTTTGCTGATGCGATTACCCCGAATACTGTCGCATTCTTGTTTGAGCCAATTCAAGGCGAAGGTGGCATTATTGTTCCGCCCGAAGGTTATTTGCAAGAAGTTCGTCGTCTTTGTGATGAAAATAATGTCCTGATGATTGCCGACGAAATTCAAACGGGTTTGGGCCGCACGGGTAAACTCTTCTGCTTTGAGCATGAAAATGTCCGCCCCGATATGGTAACCATTGGTAAAGCTCTCTCTGGCGGTTTCTATCCAGTTTCGGCTGTTTTGGCCGACAAAAACATTTTGGGATTGATTCAGCCCGGTGATCATGGCAGCACCTTTGGCGGCAATCCGCTGGGCGCCGCGATTAGCCGTGCCGCGATTCAGGTATTGCAGGAAGAACGCCTCGTT
>JBNLCD010000291.1:0-7188 GCA_050303635.1 Anaerolineae bacterium | reverse complement strand
AAATAAGTTTATTCTTCGCTGTCGCCACGTCCCAAGGGCAAAATCTTGTCCACATTGGCATGGGGGCGCGGAATTACATGAACAGCGACAACTTCGCCAACTTTTTCAGCGCCACGAGCACCGGCTTCAACGGCGGCTTTAACAGCGGCAACATCACCGCGCACGATGGCCGTTACAAAACCACCGTGGGTCTTTTCATAAGCAACCAATTCCACCCGAGCGGCCTTGACCATTGCATCGGCGGCTTCTACTAAAGCGGCAAAACTCCGCGTTTCAATCATTCCTAGAGCATCTGACATGGGTAATTATTCTCCTTTAAAAATAGATAGCATAGTTTTTAGCACAAAATGATGAGTCTAGCAACGAAACAATTCCATTAATCTGGTTTTGCTTTTAGTATATGTCAACTATTCATTCGCCAACATCCTAATTTCAAAAGGAAATTTCTAGATGAGCTTAAAAGCTGTTCTTTTTGACTTTGATGATACGCTATTTGACCATAAACACAGTTATCAAAAGGCGCTCAAAGCCCTCTATGACGATTCCGAGATTTTGCAAACGCAATCCTTTGCAATGCTGGAAGACGAATATACCAAGTGTCTGGAAGATTTCCATACGCTGACCATTCAGGGCCAACATAGCTTGGACCAAATTCGCACACTCCGCACGCAAAGTATTTTTCGCGCGTATGGCGTCGAGCTGAGCGATGAAGAGGCCTTTGCCCGTGACAAAATTTTTCGGACGACATATAAAGCGGCGCAACAGGAAGTACCGGGGACCACGGCGCTATTAGACGCCCTCAAAAAAGATGGTTATCAAATCGGGGTCGTCACCAATCATATTTCATCCGAGCAAGAGCGCAAAATTCAAGAATTGGGTTTTAAATCCCACGTGGACGTGTTGGTGGCGGCGCATGATTATGGCATCTCCAAGCCCGACCCCCAAGTCTTTACCATGATTCTGGATGCCCTAGAGGTTGAAGCGCACGAAACCGTCATGGTGGGGGATTCATGGCGTTCGGATGTTGAAGGCGCACATGCGCTGGGGATTCGCTCGATCTGGCTCAATCGGTATAACCATGATTATCCTGACCCCAACAAAGCGGTGCAAATCACGGCATTGCTCCCCACCGCAGATGTTTTGGCGCTGATTGTGGGGACAGCTTAATCCTATGAACAATAAACTCAAAATTCTCATTCTCAGTGTGGTCTTGATTAGCGGCACGGCGGCGGTCTGGTGGGTGTATCATCCCGCTGAATCTGAGGTTCAACCTATCGCCACCTTTACCCCCGTGCCAGCGAGTATGATTGCCGAAGGTCAAGCACTTTATAGCCTGCATTGTGCACCGTGTCATGGCGTTAATGGCGAGGGGCAAGTTCCGGATAATCCGCTGGTGCCGGATGAAACCGGTCTCTATCCCGCGCCACCTCATAATGAAAATGGCCATACGTGGCATCATGATGATTACTTACTGTTTCGAATTGTGCGGGATGGTGGCCTTGGTCAGCCCGATTTATTTTATGAAATGCCCGCGTTTGGCGCACAGTTAAATGAAGATCAGATTCTGGCGATCCTTGCCTATATCAAAACCTTGTGGACAGACGAACAACGTGCACGGCAAGCGGCAACAACACTGACTATCCGCGAACAGCTTAATTAGGTAAATTTTGCAAGTAAATTGAGAGATAAAGGAAAACTATGGAACTATCAAAACTAGGCATATCTGTGAGTACAATTTTCGGCGTGCTGGTTATTGTTGCTGTCGGGATTTTGGTCGGGCGCGTATCAGTCGAACGGCCAGTGATTTTCTTGCCAACACGCATTGCGCCAACACCCGTTAATTATATTGAGCAAATGGAAGCCACGCCTGAAACTTATTATGGAAATTGGGGTGGGACAGCCACACCATTGCCCCCTGTAACAGGTAAATTGGCGCGTGGGCAAGAACTTTACCAGCCCTGTATTCATTGTCATGGTGAATTTGGACAAGGTGAACCGAATGCGCCCAATCCATATATTCCCGATCAATATGGCTATATGCGGGTACCCCGGCATGATAGTTTAGGGCATACGTGGATGCATCCTGACCAACTCTTGGTCCAAATTATCAAGAATGGGTCAAATAACGTGCTGTATCGCAATATCATGCCCCCCTTTGGCGAAGCGTATACCGATGAGGAAATTATGATCTTGCTGGATTACATCAAATATTGGTGGACACCGGAACAACGTGAACAGCAAGCCGCCGCGACCCGTCGCCTAGAACTCGCCCGCGCCGAATAGAACAAAAATTATCAAATACTAAAATGAAAAAGTCAGCCGAAGCATGTTGCTGACTTTTTTTGTTTGCAAATCTGAACTTCTATCGGATTGTCAGGCTAAATGATGCCTTTCCTCACTTGCGAGAATTTAGGCTTCTTTTCATAGTTATATTACATCGTTTGGTATCCCCTAAATTTATGATGTTTTTGTGATTGTGAGGGCTTGTTCATGCTCGCTGAAAAAGAAATTATTAAAGGTTTTGAGGTATTAGAAAAAGTTGATGAAGGTGGTTTTGGCCAAGTTTATCGCGCTTACCAAACTTTGTTAGAGCGTGAGGTCGCCGTTAAAGAAATTTTGCCAGAATTTGCTAATCGACCTGAATTTATCCGCAATTTTGAAGCCGAAGCGCAACGGGTTGCCCGTTTGGAACATCCGCATATTGTGCCGCTTTATGATTTTTGGCGGGGACCGGATGGGGCTTATCTCATCATGCGCTGGTTGCCAAGGACTTTATATCAACGTCTCAAACAAGGCGCGCTTACGTTTGTTGAAGCCCTTAAACTCTTAGAGCAAATTAGCTCAGCCCTCGATTTGACCCATCAGCATGGCGTGATTCACCGTGATATCAAACCCCGGAATATCTTGATGGACGATGCGGGTAATTATTATCTGGCTGATTTTGGCATTGCCAAGGATATTTTACGCCAACAACACACTGGCGATAGCATTATGAAAGGGACCTTGGCTTATATCGCACCCGAACAAGCACGCGGCGAAACCATTGCCCCGCAAACGGATATTTATAGCCTTGGCGTGGTGATGTATGAAGCATTAACGGGTACCCATCCTTTTGCGGGATTCAGTTCAGCAGAGATGTTGGCCAAACACCTGAATGAGCCGTTGCCCGATTTACCAACGGATCTGGATATACCTGCGTCAATTAATGCTGTACTTCAGCAGGCCACAGCCAAGCAAGCAGTTGCACGATACACCAGCGCCCATGATTTTCTCACAGCTTTCCAACAAGCTAGCGGACATTCAGTCGGTTCACGAGTATCGCCCGATGTCTCACCATTCCTTGATGATGGGGCCACATTTGTCCCCGGTGCCGACACCTTAAACTTGCGCAATCCCTATAAAGGTTTGTTAGCTTTT
This sequence comes from Anaerolineae bacterium, assembly GCA_050303635.1. Lineage (GTDB taxonomy): Bacteria > Chloroflexota > Anaerolineae > Aggregatilineales > J027 > JAKEEQ01. The sequence continues at coordinate 3,771 of JBNLCD010000291.1, read as the reverse complement.
ACTAGCATTGACGCGGAAGACTTTTTTGGTCGAGCTAAACTGGTCGAACAATTAGCGTTGCGTCTGCAAGAAGATCAACCCTATCGTAATTTTCTGGCGGTGGTTGGCCCAAGCGGAAGCGGTAAATCGAGTGTTGTCAAAGCCGGATTGGTTCCTTTTCTCGAAAATGGCATCCCACTGAACACCGAAAACTGGTTATTCGCCGAAATGCATCCGGCGGAACATCCTTTGCAAGAACTGACCAATGCGCTTATGCAAGTTGCCAATCGCTCGACGTCACGCGTATTAGAACAATTGCAATCGGATGAACGCGGTTTATTGTGGGCAGTATCTAGTATCTTAAGTGAAAATGCGCATTTGGTATTGGTGATCGATCAATTTGAAGAACTTTTTACCACCAGTGTCAGTGAAAATGAAATTGTCCAATTTTTAGATATTTTGCGGGTGGCCGCCTCAGATCAAGTTGGTGGTGTGAAAATTATCATCACACTTCGGGCGGATTTTATGGATCGGCCCCTGCAACATCGCCAATTCGGAGAAATGCTCCAAGCGCGTATTGAGTATATTTTGCCCTTATCGGTTGAGGAGATACAGCAAGCGATTACCCAACCGGCGCGGCAAGTCGGTGCTTATATTGAAGCTGATTTAGTCACCCAAATCATTGCCGATATTCAGGATGAGCCCGGCGCGTTACCCCTCTTGCAATATACACTCACCGAATTATTTGAGGCACGGGATGGTCTAACCTTAACGCTCCAAAGCTACCATGCGTTGGGTGGTGTGCGGGGGGCTTTGGCGCAACGGGCGGAGCAACTCTATTTGACATTGAGCACGACCGAACAATTGCTTGTTCAACAAGTTTTCTTGCGACTCGTGACGTTGGGTGAAGGCGTTGAAGACACTCGACGCCGTGTGAAACAATCTGAATTGTTAGCTTTCGCGAATGATACCCAGATATTGAACAAAGTCCTCAATATTTTTGGGAGCGCGCGCTTATTAACCTTTGACCACGATCCGCAAACCCGTGAACCTACCGTTGAAGTCGCGCATGAGGCCTTACTGCGTGAATGGCAACGTCTGCGCGATTGGCTAGATAATAATCGTCATGATATTCGACAAGAGCGCCTCTTAGCCGGGGCAACAACTGAGTGGGTAAATGCTGATGAAGAGACTAGTTATTTGCTCAGCGGTTCACGATTAAGCCAATTTGTTGTTTGGGCCAACGAAACCGATATGTCCCTCACCCTTGCTGAAGAGAAGTTTCTGCGCGCCAGTGTTGCCTATGAAGAAAATCGGCAAGCGCAACAACGGCAACGGCGTAATATTGCCTTTGGTCTAACAGCGACGGTGGCCGTTTTGATGGCGCTTCTCGCTATGATTGCCTTCAGTGAACGGTCAGCGGCGCAAGATCAAGAAGCAACCGCCAAAGCTGAACGTGACAATGCTCAAGTGGCTCAATCCGAAGCCGAACATGAAGCGCTTGTTAATCGCAGTTTAGCCTTGGCGGGCGATGCCAAAGAAGCCTTGTTAATTTACGATACTGATTTAGCCGTAGCCTTGGCGCTGGAAGCCTATGGTATGGTTGATAACCCGCCGTTTCAAGTTGAAGAAACATTGTTCGAAGCACTTTATGCACCGGGCACCTACCGCGTTTTGCGCGGCCATGAAGGACCCGTGACTTCGCTCGATATAAGCCCCGACGGTCGTTATATTGTTTCAAGTGGGGGACGTTCGTTAGCCTTTGAATTTGATGATTCAAGCAAGTTTCGGGATGACAATCCAACCGATTATTCAATCCGTTTGTGGGATGTGGCAACCGGTGAGGAAGTGCGCCGTTTTGAAGGACACACGGATATGGTCTGGGATGTGAAATTTAGTCCCGATGGTCAACAGATCCTTTCCGCGTCCGCTGATAAAACTTTGATTTTATGGGATGTGGCGACAGGTGAGATCATTCATCAACTGACAGGGCATGAGCACGAAGTTTATGCATTAGCGTTTACGCCCGATGGCAACTATGCCTATTCAGGTGGCGCGGATGGTGAATATGTGCAATGGGACTTAACCACAGGTGAGGCTGTTTATGATAGTTGGCTTGAAACTACGTGGTGCGAAGAGTACCCATTCTGGCAAGCTTCGTTAATTAATAACACGTGGGCACTTGATATTGCCGCCAGTGGTAAATATATGGCGTTTGGTGAATCTGGCGACGATGTTTTCAGCGGTGGAAATCTTAAAATAACCACGATTGATCCTGCCAATCCAGAGTATTGTCAAAGCGGTTTTTTCACATGGCGTATTAATTTGCGCGGATCGGCATTTGCCGTTGATATCAGTTCTGATAATCGCTATATCGCAGTTGGTGGCCACGCCACTGTGCCTGAAGCCTTTGGCAATTCCAACGTGATTGCCGCCGCCTATATTTATGATCTAGAAACAGGTGATGAGATTCAATATCTGCCCCATGATGGATTTGAAGATATCACAGCCGTTAATTTTAGCCCTGATAACCAGCTGTTGGCGGTTGTTTCGGGTTCCCAACACATTATTATCTGGCATGTTCATACGGGTATTCGGCTCCTGACGTTAACGGGCCATACAGATTGGGTAACGGATGTCGCCTTTACGCCCGATAATCATTATCTAGTAACCAGTTCCGAGGATGGCACATTGCGCCAATGGGATTTGTACAATGGCGCTGAAATCCAACGGTATCTGGGCTTTGAGCCGCCTGTTATTAACTTAGACTTTAGCCCCGATGGCGCGCTCATTGGGGGTGTATCGCATGAACGCAATGCGGTGCTATGGGACCGAGCCAGCGGCCAAGTCCGGCATGAATTGGTTGGCCACACGGATGCGATTATGGCGGGTCAATTCAGTCCCGATGGTACGACCTTCATTACGTCGTCCTATGCTGACAACTCCATTCACTGGTGGGATGTTGCAACTGGCACCGAAATCCGTAGCATCACGCTCGACAGCCCCGCCGATCTGAAAATTACTGCCGATGGACGCTATATATTGCATACGACAAATACGAGCAAGGTCGAAACCGAAAATGCAACCCGTCTTGAATTATTAGACTTTTTCACGGGCACAATTATCCAAACTTTTATAGGGCACACCAGCGCTTCAGATTATCTAGCGATTAGTTCGGATGGTCAAACAGTCCTTTCGACCTCATCTGATGAAACAATTCGCCTCTGGAATATTGCTACTGGTGAACAATTGGCAGTATTTAGAACGCCGGGCCATCGCCCCTGGAAAGTGGCCTTCCATCCGAATGGTAAACAATTTCTGGTGGGGTTAACCAATGGGGAACTCCAGTTATGGGATATTGAACTAGGTGAACCCATTCTGTATCTGACAGGGCACAGTGCGGATGTCTATGGCGTCGCCATCAGTCCCAATGGTAAATATGCCTTATCAGCCGCGGGTGATAAATCTGTTATTTTGTGGAATTTAGAAACCGGTCAATTACTGCGGCGTTTTACCGGAGCATATTGGTCGCCTGTTTCAGTTCAATTCAGTCCCGATGGGCAATATGGTTTGTCGGGGGATGGGATTGGGAATGTGATTTTATGGCGATTATTCGATACGCCGGAACAGATTATCGGATGGGCCGAAGAACATCGTTATATCCGCGCGTTAACCTGTGAAGAACGCGCTGTTTACAATATCGAGCCATTTTGTGCTGAAGATACAGAAATTGTCGCGACCCGGACACCGTATCCAACATTGACGGCCACAAGCGTGCCCTCGCTTACCCCG
>JBNLCD010000290.1:0-7225 GCA_050303635.1 Anaerolineae bacterium | reverse complement strand
TATCATCAGCCGGCGTGATATTGTGGACACCGTGACAGTCGTAGCAGACTGCTTTATTGGTCGCTACTTCCGTACCATCTTGTTCGAAAAGCGCTTGCGTCGTGCCGTGGAAATCGTTGAGATAACTGTTGAAGACATTGGTTGAAATACCATATTCCTTCATCAATTTTTCATCGGCATGACATTCTGCACATAATTCAGGTGAACGGTTGCGGGCTTCGGCCGCGGTTGGGTGGTCTATGCCACTATGAACCCCATGACACGTCGTACAACCCGGTACATTGGGGTCATCTTCTTCAAGGAGCGCTTTACCGTGAATACTGTCGGCAGATTCTTCATAAACAATCGCGTGACATTCACCACAAGTTTGGGATGCCAACGCTAAGTTATCTTCAATTGGTTGAACATCATGTGAACCATGACAGTCCGTACAGGTGGCTGAACGCAAGTTGCCACGGGCAAACCCATCGGCATGCACACCATCAATAAGCGCTTCCGCTTGTTCGACGTGACATTCGGTACAAATTTGGGCCATATTCAAAGAATATTCGCGTTCACTCGCGGGTGAAATTTGTTCATGCGGGAATGAACGTTCCCCATGACAATCGATACACCCTAAGGCACCTTCTGGATTATCTACCCCATGCACAGAATTGGCTAAGGTTTCACCGGTGATATGGAGATTGAGTTGACCATCCGGCAAATCGAGCGTGCGCCCTTCCTTGCTGTGACAGAGCAAACAAAAACCATTATCACCCGTGATTTCCTTACCGATATCGGGGCCTTCTTGCGGTGTATATTGTTGGACATGTTCTTCGAGCGTTATTTCGGCCCCTGCCGCTGAATGTCTTTCAAAGGGCATTCCGAAGGCGACAGCAATGATTATCAGGGTTAACCCTGCGCCCAAAATAAAGAGCATTAAGCGTTTCATGTTATGCATCGTTGGCCTCCTGCCGTACAAAGAATAGGTAGGCGGCTCCCGCCAATACAATCAGTGAAATTGCCATGATGACCATCCCTTGGGGTGAGGCACTCGTATCGGTGAATTCGCTCTCGGCGGCCTCACTAATATTCGAGTCAACAATGACTTCACTGGTGGGCATTGCATTGGGGTCAAAGACGACTGGTTCGGCGAGCCCCAATTCTACTTCGACGGCATCCAATAATTCATCGGTATAAGCATAATTATGGACACCCCAACTCCCATCACCCGCGACAAATGCCAATGTTTGATCAACCCATTCGGCTTCATCACCAGAAAGGGCGGCTTGAATGGCATCGTAACGAGTCTTGGTGGAATCTTGCGTTTGGTCAATAAACGCTTGTAAACCATCAGGTTCAACATCGTTTCCATGACAGCGTGAGCAAGTATCGTCTAAACCTTCGATGTTCGCTGATTCACCCGGATGAATGGGGTTGAGCTTGTGTGAAGCCATTTCAATGCCATTCATTGGAATACGTGGCATATGACAGGTCACACATTGCGGCCCTTCATCTTCGATGAAGTGGGTTGACGGCACACCTTCAACTTCAGCGACAACCGTTTGACCTTCGAACATCTGTTGAACGGGGTGATGTAAGCCATTGGAAACATCATTATCACTATGACATTCCGTACACATCGAATAGGTGTCTGTCCGTAAGAAGAATTCAGCTTCACCCGGTTCGGTATGCGGATTGTGGCAAGTCACACAGGTCACACTCATGGACGCTGTTTCCAACGTCAGGGTTTCCGGTGGATCGCCTTCACGTTCGCCATCGTCAATCAGTGCTATTTGAGCTTCCGTGAAACGATAATCTTCACTGTGGCACTGGAGACATTCATCACTCGCATATTCACTCTCGCGCATACTATCTAGCGCGGTTGAATGGGCGGAATTGAGCCACTCGTTATATTGCATATTGGTCGCGGAGGCATGACCTGTCGACCACCAATGCACATCGGAGTCTAAACTCACGAGGGCATACACATCTTCATCTAACAAATTGCCACTCCCAACAACATAATCCGTGGGGAATTTATAATCACCATCGGGCGTTGAACCTTGGTTGTGACATTGACCGCAGACTTGGGCTGACGGACTGAGGACAATCGCACCCCGAATATCGCCTAATTCGCGATCACTGGGACTATTGCCCGCGTCTTCGGCTTCGTCGACGTGGACACTGCCGGGACCATGACAGGCTTCACATTGAACGCCGTCATCTTCCCAACGGGTCCGGCGGACTTCTAATCCGGTGGTGTGGCAACCGGCGCAACTGGTGCCGAAATTATAGGCAGGATCGTCAGGCCAATTTTCAACAGGGCCATACGGTTGCCATTCTTCGGTTAGGACGTTCCATTCAGCCGGGAAAACCACATACTCATCGCGGTCAAGCTCGTACAGATAGCGTTGGACATAACGGCCCATGCCAAGAGCATAGACGATATCATCCTTCTCAAAGGCGCGTTCTTCGCTATCTGAAAAAACAACATTACGGATTTCAGAGCCTGCTTCAAAATCCGCAATCCAATAATCATCATCTCTATCTGATGTCAGAGCTAGGGTATGGGGCGATTCTTCATGCGTGCGCCCTATATCCCGATGACAGCTGGTACATTCACGTGAACCAACAAATTCCTTGTCATCGCCGCCCTGGGCATAGATATGGGATGAGCTGGCTACTATTATCACAAAACCGATAACAATAAAGCCCATCAAAACAAAAAGTTTTTTCATACACACAAACCTTCTTGCAGAATTCGCAGAACACTCGATAGGATAACATTGTAACGAATTTCAGCTAATGGTCAAAAAGTACTTGTGAGATGTGACATTTGTTACTTTGATCGTTTTAGACGGCATATATTCTTCTAAAAACACATATGCTAATTCAAGCATTCTCTTAAAAAAATTGGCTTACCACACCTTTTATGTACGCTTGGCAACCTCCTTATATTTCTCCTTAAAAATTAGTTAGTTATCAACAAACTGAATGGAACGCGCAAGTTGCTCAAAATTTTTAACTTGTTTGGCAAACTGGGACGATTCACAAATTAGACTTAAAAATAAACTGCGTCGCGCCATGGCCGGAAAAATTGTATACGCTTGACCTGTCATGGCCTGCGTATCATCTAACACGGCTTGAATCTTCCACTGATAGGTCCAAATGCGTCCGGTGGCTGATTTTATCCATTGAAATTCACTGAGTTCGGCACGATAACGTGTTTGCATAAATTTCATGATACGTTTTTTGAATAGGCCCATTATCCCCGGTGTCAGCCGGCCCGGTATGACAAAGGGATTACGATATTCAGCGAGAAAGCCCACGACCGGTGATAAATCAGAAATACTGCTGAGTGTACACAGACTATTCATCTTTCCAAATGGACTACCGGTCGCCTGTTTAATGAAATTTGAATTGAAATCCTCAATGGCCCGATAAAACAGCGTTTCATCTTTACCCATCATCAAGATTTGTAGTTTTTGAATATTCTCAGATGTGGGTTCATGCTGTTTCCATGTATGAGGAATCGTCATTTGGACACGATCCGCCTCAATCCATTGCCACAAATTTTGCTGGGAAGCCAGCGTTACGGCTGGCGGCGTTGATCTGTTTTCATCAGGATTTAGACTTTGGCGGAGTTTCACCAAACCATCGTTAAAATGGCTTTCACTTCGAATATCAATAAACTGATAGGTTGTATATCCGAAGGGAATAGAGTCGGCTGGTTCACCTGCAACCAGCAGGGGATAAAGTTTCTTGCCATGTAACTCGGCAAAATCTAATTCTCGATGAATCCAGGTGGATTCAACAGCATGCGGTGAAAAAAGGACGATCACAAATTTACAATCGAGAATGGCATCGGATAGGCTTTGTTTCCACGAGAGGGTACCGGGTTCAATGCCTTCATCAGTCCAGACGGATAAGCCTGCTTCGCGTAAATATTGGCTAACGCGTGCCATTACTTCAGTATCACGCCGACTATAGCTGATAAACACATCGTGCATGGCTCACCTCAAAATGTGGGTACGGGCGAATAAGAATTATTATAACGTGGAATGAATATCTTGCTTTTTTAGATCAAGCGCGCATGATCAGTCAATAATCGTCCATTTTAGATTGACTGATATTTTTAATAAAGTGAACGTGTTCACTTTTGACTATAGCATCTCATAGAGTGACAGTAGCCATGCTTTAAAGCAGTCTACAAGATTTTGGTTAATTTCAAGAAAAATTACAAATGTCACTTTGCATTTTTTTTTAACTTGCGCTAAAGTCATATTTACAATGTAGCAATGCGTAGATATTTTCTTCAGGGGTTGTGATGTTCCGCATTTATCGGGACAAGCGAATAATTGGTTTAAGCCTAATCCTCATTGGTTTAGGTATTTTGCTATTGATTCCCAAACTCACTGAAGCCAGTCCTCAAGCCCCCCTTTATACCATCGACGAAACTTCAATTGCATTCCATTGCCAAGATTGCGTGCCCGTGCAAGAACGGGTTGCGCCGGTAATGATTCGGGTGATTCAACCGCAATCCAATGAACCATGCGATGTCTGTCATACCAAAACAATTGACGTGGTCGAAGAAGATGTGGTGCGCGCCAACCAGCTCGAAGATGAGCTCCGGCAAGCATCAACGCGGGCGATTGTGCTCCAAGGCAAAGATAATTACAGCGATTTACAACTCAACCGCATTGCCACGGCCATCGATTTACTCGAAGATGCGCAAACAGCTTTAGATGCAGGTCAGTTCGATGAAGCGGCCCAGTTGTTAGCCACCGCCAATAATTTGTTGGGTGATGTTGCCGACGCGACTCACTTCAATCATTCATGGGTGGATATATTTATGCCGCTGGCCATATTGACAACGGGTTCATGCTCAAGCAACTGCAAATTTGTGCACCAACTCAATCATTTAGCCAGTTATCATCTCAATAAAAATACTTCTTCAAGCTTAATATTAATTTTTGAAAATAATTTTACGTCTACTTATAATCCAGCCGCAATGCATCGTCGTGCGCCTCCGGCTGACGAAGACGCATTGGTTATTACAGATGTATATTCGTTTTGGCATGGGAGATTGTCGCATTTTAGCGCACAGTCTCTTTTTTATTTGCCAAATTACCCAATTTACTCGTGTGTGAACAACGCGGTTGCGACCGTTCAGCCGACGTTCTTAGGCATCTTATAAAATTTGCCATTTGAAAGGAAATGTGTCATGAGAGGGAAACTTCTCGCTATAACTTTAGTATGTTTAGGTCTAATTATGGTCTTCGGTTTTGCTTCGGCATCCGATGATGTACCAGCCGTTGTCTTACATGACGGCCAAACACCCCCCGACGGGGCTGAATATGTTGGTAGTGATACCTGCTTCCAATGCCATAGCACCCAACATCGTGATCAACAACAAACCCTTCACCCCATTATGGTTCAACCTGTGAGTGAAGAAGGTCTTGTTGCCGATTTTGAAGCTGGTGAAGATGTTCGTACCCTTGAAGATGGTACGGTCATTACGATTGATGATGTTGCTCTTTTGATGGGTAACAAATATCGTCAACGTTTCATCGCTGAAACAGAAGATGGCGGCATGGAAATGCTCCCGATCCAATGGAATATTGCCGCTCAAGAGTGGGTAACCGCTAGCCCCGGCGATTGGTTGGCCGATTGCGCTGGTTGTCACACCACCGGTTTCAATGCCGAAACTTTAGAATACAGTGAACTTGGCGTTCAATGTGAAGCTTGTCATGGTCCCGGTAGCGCCCATGTTGAAATCACCAGCAACTTGCCAGACGGCTTCGATCCAAATGGTGAAGAAGTTAAATCCGCGCGGGATGCGATTGTGAAGACAGTTGATTCTGCACTTTGTGGTCAATGCCATAATCGTGGTACTGATGCAAGCGGCGAACATGGTTATCCGGTTGGCTACGTTGTAGGTGGTCCATTGGACGATACGATGTTTAGTTCAGTCGCTCCAACTGGCGAAGATGATGATGCAAACTTCTGGCCAGATGGTACTGAAAAGAAGCACCGTGAACAATATATTGCGTGGAGTGAATCACGTCATGGTAACGCTTTGGCTACCATTCAAGACAGCGATCACGGCGGAGATTACTGCTTACCATGCCACAGCACAGATTACAATTTACAAGATACGACCTTTGATGAACCCGTTACGGTTGAAAATGCACAATTCAGCATTGAATGTGTTGAATGTCATGATCCGCATGGCGCTGGCGGCAATGAAAATCAATTGAATGATCCAGAATCCTATGATCTCTGTGTCAGTTGTCACACCGGCACCGGTGGCGGTAACAGTGTTATCCGCGTTGGCGCAACGGTTCACCATCCAATGCGTGAAATGTTCGAAGGCGTCTCCTTCCTTGGCTTAGACCCGAACCCCAGCCCGCACTTCGCGAACGAAGCTTACGGCCCGGTTTGTGCCTCCTGCCATATGGTTGCCACTGCCGCTAGCGCTGAAGTAGGCGATATCCCCAGCCATACCTGGCAAGTTGTCATTCCGGCAGAAGCCGCTGAAGGTCAACCTGACTCCTGCACCAGTTGCCATACTTTGGAACGTAACGAAGATAATACTCCAGAAAACTTAACCTACGCTATCGAAGCTATCCAAGAAGATACGATGGACTGGGTCGACGATTTACGCGCTGATCTGGCTGACGTCACCGACGCTCACCCAGAATGGGCCGACGTCGCCGCTGAAGATAAGGGTGAAGCTCAACTCTTGGCCGAACGTATCCACACCTTGCTCAGCTTTGTTGAAGCTGATGGTAGCTGGGGCTTCCACAATCCAGGTTACACCGAGGATATCTTGAGTGAAGCTGAAGATTTGTTGGACGAACTGTTGGACATGGAATAAAAATTAAATAAGCACTGCATATGAATAAGGGAAGTCTGTGGGGCTAGCCTGCAGATTTCCCTAAACGGTCTATTTTAAGATGCAATGAGATGTGGCTGAGAGTTATGAATAAAATTCTCAGCCATCTTTTTTATGGTCTATCTCGTAAATAAAGCGGCATTATTTTAGGCCGAGAAGCACGGTAGGCTGAAGCCATACCGCTACCCATAAAAACAAGCATGCTAAAGCAAGCTGTGATTCTTTTGACCGACATCCGCGATAAATAAGGGCCAGATATACGACTGAAAAATAACCAAGGCAACACTCACATTAAATTAGAAGTATTGCGCGAATTTCTCTTGGAAACTGGTGAGGTGGTTGATT
>JBNLCD010000289.1:0-7239 GCA_050303635.1 Anaerolineae bacterium | reverse complement strand
AACTAAACATGTTTGCGGTGGGATAAATACGAATACGGGCGACGGGTGCATACTCGCTTTCGACCACGAAATCCAGAAAGGTAAATTCACGATAGCCGGGATGCGAAGCCCAGAATGGTTGATTGTTCGGATCGGTAACAGGCACCGGGGCAACTTGCTCAAATGTGACATCGCGCGCCAATGTAATCGGGAATTGGAAACTCACATTTTGGGTGTTCACGATACCATTGGTAGCCCCAATGCCTTCTTCGAGCGGCATGAGATAATATTCTTGCTCGGCGACATCTGATTCGGCGGTCCAACCAATTTGGCCGCTACTCGTTTCAATTTGCCACCAGACAATGCCATTGCCGCATTGGGGGCCATTCAAGATGGTCATTTCCGTACCCGGTTGTATTTGGAAAAGATTTTCCCCCGTAATACTCGGCGTACTGCGCACCCGATTGGGTAAACCGCCCTCTTCCACTTTAGCTGATTCGCCAATTGCCAACCGACTATTGAGATAGCCGCTAAAACCAATCGGACAATTGCCAAAATCGGTTGTGGCCACACCGGTGACGGGTACCGTGGAACAATCCCCACTCAAGGCCGTGACACTCGATGCTAACCAGCCTTCAGTAATTTGATACCAGGCGTTGTCCGGCGTACGACCGACAACCCCGGCTCCTGTCGTCGTAATGGTTTGCACAACCGCCGCATCCGTAGAAGGTGATTGGCGGACATTCACATTATCTGCACTGAGTTGGCACGTCCCACTCGCTTCCCCTTGGGTTTGCGGGGCTTCGCTCACAAAATCAAAGCTCCCCGGAATTTTGGCGTCACAATACACAAAACTGCTGGCATCGGCGCTGACATGAATCAGATATTCTTCGGTACCATAATTGAGCCAGACCTGATAGTAAGTGATGGGAGCGGCCAGATCGATGTCCGGGGCCCCTTCACAACTTAAATTGCTCGATTGAGTGCTCACCGGTCCCACATGTCGCCAACCATCAGGCCGACCAATCCCCGGTAAGGCATTGTTCAGCGCCGCAATCGCCGCTTCGCGAATGGGTTCGGGTGTATCTTGCGCTTGAACAATTGATTGGGTGGTCACCACTAAAGGAATGACTAAACTCATCGCCAAAACTAAAATTATGAACTGCATTGATTTAATTTTCATGCAAATATCCATCCTCGTTCTACAAAAAATTTACGGTTGAGTGTAACACCAATTCCCGCCGAATTCTAAAAATCTAATAGGCTTATGTGATTGGTGAAGTTAAGTTTATCAGCGCTATTTACTATTCATTGAGTTGGGTGAAGCGTGGCAAAGGGGTCTATGGATTCCACGAATAGTTCTGCTGAAATAGACGGTTATTGTTATAATGTGGTTAGGTTCTCAAATAATGAAATAGGTAAGATATTTTTATGAATGAGGTTTTTATTAGCTATAGTCGCAGGGATGAGCTTTTTGCGCGGAAATTGGCCGCTGATTTAGATCGCGATGGGCTTGATGTGTGGATTGATGTTGAAGATATTCCACCAGGAGCCAATTGGAGCAATGCCATTAATGACGGTCTGAATAAAGCGGATTTGATGCTTCTAATTTTAACACCGACTTCTGTTGATTCAAAAAATGTCGAAGATGAATGGCAATATTTTCATAATTTGGGCAAACCGCTGATTCCGCTCTGGCTTGAGCCGAGTGGACGCCTCCATTATCAACTGGCGCGCTTGCAATATATTGATTTCGCTGAGCAAGATTATGAAGAAGCCTATGACGCGATGTTGGTTGAAATGCGCAACAAAGGCTTCGAGGTTGAACGCTTAGCTGAAACGATTGCCAAGGTTGAAGCCCAACGCACCGAAGCTGAACAAGAGCGGGATCGTCTGCAACGCGAAATTGATGCGCTGGAAAAAGCCGCCGCCGAACGAGATCGGCTCCGGCGGGAATTAGATGCGGTGCAAGTCATTGATGAAGAACGCCAACGGCTGAAAGATAAACTGGATCAACTGCATCAAGAAGAAGCCCTCTATGAGCAGGTCAAAGAATCTGAACAGAAACGCCAAACCGCAACAGATACCAGTCCGATGTCAGCTTTGAACGTGATGCCAGACATAGACACGGTTCCGAAGAAAAGCCGCGAATTGGGCCCCAACGCGACGGCGACTGAGCCACCCCATAAGCAAGATGATATACCGACATGGCAAGGGGATGCGGTTGGGAAAAAAGCTACCGATCCAGCCCCCCGAACGTCTCAGATGCAATCGCAATTTCAGTCTAAGATTGATGTTGCCAATGCGCCCCGTGTTGATGCACGTCAACCGCGTTATCCACGCAAGGTCATCTTTGGTGCACTGGGCGTAATTGCGTTGTTTCTTTTTGCGCTTATTTTGAGCGGTCTCTTAGCTGGGCGAGATAGTGGTGATGGCGACGATGACGAGGCTAATCCGACCAATAGCAATGATGAGGCCGTCAGTCAGATTGTGCAATTTAGTGATTTTGGCAATGATCAAATTAAATCGGTGGATTGGAACCCGAATGGTGATAGCATCGCGCTCGGTTCAACGAATGGCCAAGTCTATATTTACCGCGTTGTCGGCGATATTGCTGTGATTAATGATATTGAGGTCCAAGATGAATTTTATCTCCTGCGAAGCATTGATTTTGAAGTTCCGGTGATGTCTGTGGCATGGAATCATGATGGTACCGAACTCGCAGTATATCCAGAATCCGGCTCTGTTTCTGTCTGGAATGTCTATGAGGACGATCCTGAAGCATGGTACGAGCAAGCAGGTGTATACTTGCTCTCCGAAGATTCGAGTTGCGAAGGTGCTCCACCCATGGTCTGGCATAAAGATAGAAATTGGCTGGCTGTCGGTTGCCCGCATTCATTATTTTTGTGGGACGTAGACACTGATACTTGGACATCTGATGAATTGCCCAGCGGTGGTGTCATTGAAGATCTAGCCTGGTCACGGACAGATATTCCCTATCTGGCCGTTGTTGAAAATTCAGAAACCATTTCCATTTGGTCGATTAATCGGGATGACCCCGACGAAGATCTTTATCCAGATTTACGCTTGGAACTGGCTGACTATGAATTTGAATATCCTTCCGGCGGTGTCGCTGATTTGGCGTGGAATGGGTCTTTTTTGGCGATTGGTGGGATTAGCGGCGGCCAAAGTGAAATCGAATTTTGGTATGTCAAACCTGAAGATGATGATGTTTATCAAGAAGGTAATCTTCATTGGGATTTTGAACTGGATGAAATTTCCTTTAACGCTGACGGTGATTATCTAACGGCGCTTGATCGCGAAACTAATATGCTAGGCTTTTGGAATGTTTATGCCGATGATACCGAGTTGACTGAATATGAATATACAGGTAATGGCAAAATCTGGACACTGGATTGGCACCCGTGGAATGAATTCTTTGTGACCAGTGAACTTGAATTTAACGACTCAAGCACGGCCTATAGCATTTGGCAATTTCATCTCGAACCGCATAACGAATAACTATCCCCGAAACAGTGAACATCAAATTTATCGCTAATCGTTGGGCAATCAGCGCTATGGTTGCCCAACGGAGCGTGGTATCCTAGTTCCCAGCTAAATAAAACCTGAGTTCGGAATAAAGTGTTGTTTTGAGTAGGGTGCTCACCTACTGCACCCACTTGGATATGGCGGTAATGCCATTGATCAGCTATGTGCCTATGTAAACTGCCAGAAATCTTTGGAAAAAGATTCATTACCTTTTTTACAAAAAAGGTAAACCCAAAAAACTTTAAATGGGTTGAGATAAAGCCCTTTCTAAAAATTTCGGTGTTTGGCATTAACCCGAACTCGTGTTAATAAAAAGATCGGTTCAGCCCAACAAATATTTTTTAGGAGAGATTCACTTTGGCCAAGTGGATTATAAGTATTTTTATCGTAACTGTGCTTTTACTCATGAGCTTAATGCTCAATCCTGCCACGTATGCGCAAGATGGCGGCACGAGCGAAACCGCGACACCAGTGCCGACCAATCCCGACAGCAGTACAACCATTCACGTGGTGCAACGCGGCGAAACTCTATTCGAAATTGCCCAACAATATGGCACAACTGTGGATGCGATTGCGACTGCCAATAGCATTGCAGACGCGCGTTTTCTGGATATTGGCCAACGCTTACTCATTCCGAAAGCGCAAAAAAATACGTCCGGCGCAGTGACAACTCACACGGTCCAACCCGGTGAAACACTCGAAACTTTGGCTATTCGCTATCAAACCACCGCCACGACCCTCGCCCGTCTCAATAGTATTAGCCACGCGCGCCAATTATATGCAGGTGAAGAAATTCGGGTGAATGAGGGCGAAGATGGCCGCGAACCGCTCGGTGATATGGGCTTATATATTGCAGTGGCGGGTGATACCCAATATCGGATTGCCGCCCGTTTTGGGATTCCGCTCAAAGCCTTGCGTGAAGCCAATAGTTGGGACGAACTCGCCCCCATTTGGGCTGGTCAACGGATTTTGTTGCCGGGCCGGACGGATTTAAGCTTTGTCGATTTGCCGGACCCGCTCGTCAGTTTTGATTTAGGACCACTGCCCGCTATTCAAGGTGAAACCATGCGCCTGCATTTCACCACCAACCAAGAATTGGATGCCTTTACGGTGAAATTTATGGGGCGCGCGGTTGCGGTTGATGAAATTTCTGACGGCGAGTATGGTACCATGTTGGGGGTCCATGCAATGGCCGAACCTGATATTTATACCCTCGAAATTGATTTTGGCGGGGGCAATATTTTTAGCACACGCCTTGAAGTTCTCGAAGGCGATTATGATTTTGAGGCCATTGTCTTGCCCGCTTCGATGCAAGGCTTACTCGACGCGAATGTTGTCCAACCGGAACTTGACCTAGTTTCAACCGTGATGAGCCAATTCACGAGTCCAGCCGTATTTAATGGTCTATTTTCGTTACCCACATCCGGGGCTGTGACTTCAAATTTCGGCACACGGCGCACCTATGGCGGCAGTGATGTTTTGACCTTCCACGGTGGGACGGATTTCGGCGGCGGGCCGGGTACCTTGATTACGGCTCCGGCGGCAGGCACGGTTGTGCTGGTTGATTCGTTAAAAGTGCGGGGCAATATGGTCATTATCGATCATGGCTGGGGTGTTTATACAGGCTATTGGCATCAGCAAGAAACCTATGTCTCTGAGGGGCAATTTGTGGTCAAGGGTGACCAAATCGGCACCATTGGTTCGACCGGCCTTTCAACCGGTGATCATTTACACTGGGAAATGTGGGTGAGCGGTGTACAAGTGAATCCATTGCAATGGGTTCAGTATGAATTTGAGCCCTAAGCTCGTCAAGCGTATGGCAGGGAGATGGCAAAGCAATGATGCCCACTGAGACACCGTAGCTTGCCAAATGAATGATTTTCGCCGAAAATTTATGATGTGACATGTGGTTTCGCCAACTCAAATTTCCAGATGTCATATAGCCTTTGGGGAGTAGGTTTTTATGCCAGACAAACAGTCAGCTTATGGGAGAGAATTTCGTGGTTAATCGTCGTGATTTTCTCAAATATTCAGCCTTATTATCCGGCGCGCTTGCCTTACCTGCCGGAATTACATCTCAACTTAAATCTGCGCACGCAAGTCCCCCGCTGGCTCCGCCGACCAATTGGATTTCTGATTTTATAACAGCCCTCGATAACCCACACCTTGCCCCGTTAAATGGTGTATTTAATGACTTATTAGATAATAGTGGCAACGTCAACTTCATGATCTATGATGTGCTCCGGGGTCAACTGATGGCTGGTGTCGGCACTGAGTCGCCTATGCCGGTGGCCTCTGCTTTTAAAGGACCTTTATTTTTCTTCTTTATGGATATGATTGATGCCGGAGTGTGGGCCAGTGTTCCGGTTGAATATTGGTCATACAATGTCGTGGATACCATTCCGGAAGCGTATCGCGCCGATTGGACCGCGCATCAACGCATTTTACGCAATCTCTACGACATGATTGTCGTCAGTGATAACAATGCCGCCGGACGGGTATTTAACTATATTGCGGATTATTATGACACGCCGACCCCCATTGCCATGTTTAATGATTGGTCACACGATATTGTCGGCATTTCGCAAATGTCTTCAATGGGCCAATGGCGCTATGGGGTGCGTGAAAATATTGAACTTGAAGATGGCCGTTATATGAACCGTCAAGTTGTACTCGATCATGAACTTGTGCAGTTCAATAATGTCATGACTCCGCGTGATCTGGGTCTCTATTATGTCTGGTGGCAAAACGAGATGAGTGCGCAGTCCAAGCGCGTCGGTGAAGATTTGCTGTCCTATATTTTTGAAGAGCGCCGCTCCAATATCGAACGGTTGGCAGAGCAATTTGAAGGTGTGGCGTATAGCAAAAATGGTTCCTTGTCGGTGGCCGAAACGGGTATTGCGCCGGTTGTGACCGATGGCGGCATTGTAAATCTGCCTGATTTTGGCTACTACGTGATTACGTTCTTATCTGGCAACGCCAACTCGCGGACACCGAAATTTTTTGAACGCTTCAGCAATATTGTCAGCGGAGTGTTTGATAACCAAATAGTCGAAATTTCATCCGTAGTTGATGCGGATATTCAACAGCGCGAATATTTCACGGCCTATCTGGAATATATGTATGATGATCCGGTGACGGTGTCGCCTAATCATTTCAATTATGGCTTTGTAAAATACGAAGGTGTGCCTGTTTATTATCAGCCCGATGAAGATTATTGGATGCGTAATCCGGTGATTAGTGCCTCGCGCTTTGGGGTGCATCTGGTGATGCAGGGTGCGCTGATTCGTTATCGGCCCATTGACGATGTGTGGGCTGAATTGATTCCCGACTCAGCTTCGGATAATGTTCAGCGTCGCTTAGCCGGTCGTATCTTCCTTAAACGGTCTGATCTTCATCCAGTTTCCACAAATCACAGTTTCCTCATTCCCTATTTTCAGGAAGCAGGTGTGGATGCCCAAGAAAAAATGGTCATCATCGATGTTGAACGTCGAGACATGACTTTGCTGGAACGCGGTAAACCGGTTTTCAAGACCCCCATTGTCCTGAATGATGTGGATACGCCGCGTGGTGGGCATACACTCTTTACACGCTGGTTCTCCTGTAGCATGCAACCGTGGGCTCCGGGTGTGCCATTCACGACTTATTTCCATGTCGATGGCTATGCGATTCATGGGTCGCCGTGGCAACGCTGGGAAACAACGGTTAATA
>JBNLCD010000288.1:0-7249 GCA_050303635.1 Anaerolineae bacterium | reverse complement strand
CCGACGGTTGTTTGATAACCTTTGGGCAAGGTCTTAATAAAATCATGTAGGTGGGCGCGTTGTGCCGCCCATTCAATATCTGCTTGAGTCATCCCTCGTTTAGCCAGCTGAATATTTTCTGCCAGACTCGTATTAAACAGATAGGTATTTTGCGTAACGACCCCAATCTGTTGCCGTACATCTTCACTTGTATAAGCCCGTAAATCTGACCCGTTTAAATAAATGGAATCAACATCAATTTCCCAGAACCGGAGCAATAAATTAAGTAATGTCGATTTACCCGCGCCACTTGCGCCTACTACGGCCACTTTTTTACCGGATGGCAAATCAAGGTCAAAATTTTGAAGCGCCCACGCGTCTCCTTCTCCATACCGGAAGCTCAACTTGTTAAATTTTAAATTGAGCGGAGCGGTCAGTGCTTTGGGTTCATTGGGTTCCGCAATGGGGGGTGTTGCGTCAATAATATCGAGCAAACGTTCACCCGCCGCCAAATTCTGGCTCAGATAATTCGCCGCCAAAGCTAATGGTAAAAACGCCTCAAAACTAGCGGTAACAGCCAACGCCAGTGGAGCCAAATAGAGTGGTTCAATCCGTGGAATTGCCGCCGCCAACAAAATCACGACAGTTAACCCAATAACACCCATGTGACTAGCGTTGATAAATCCTTCGGTATAGGCCAAGCGTTTTTGCTGAACTTGCACCGCTTGACTCGCTTGCGCGACGCGTGTCTTAAATTCTTCTTTTTGCCCATAAATCAGACCTTCGGCCATGCCTTGGATACCATCTAGAACAGCGTGATTGAGTTCCGCGCGACTAGTCAGCAACTGACCACCTGTTTGCTGATTAATCCGGTAACTGAGATAAGGTAGACCTAAACCCACAATTAAAAATGCGCCAAATAAAATAATGGTCAGCCAAGGCGAAAAAAACAGCGTAAAAATAATCATGCTGACTGCGACCATTATTGCAATCAACGGCGGAGCTAAAACACGGATATAAAAATTCTCTAGAATTTCAATATCGCTCACGACCCGTGTCAACAAATCGGCTTGTCGGTAGGTGTTCAGATGCGCCGGAGCCAATTCTTCAACAGCTTCATAAAACCAGACACGCCATTGCTTAAGCAATTTAAACGTGACACGATGTGAGGTCATTCGCTCCAAATAACGAAATACGCCACGTGAAATCCCAAATGCCCGTACGCCAACAATGGCTACATTCAGTTTATCGAGCGATGGATGCAACGCCGCCCGCGCGATCAGCCACGACGAACTCCCCATGAGCGCAATACTGCTCCCAATGGTTAATGCGCCGAAAACGAGAGCAACGAACATTTGTCCCCAAAAGGGAATTGCGATCTTAATCAGACGTTTAAACGTCGCGCTTGCCGACATATTTTTCTACCATTCGTTGATAAGTTGAATTGTCTGCCATGAGTTCGGTATGGGTGCCTTGGGCAATGAGTTGGCCCTCGTCTAAAACGAGAATACGATCGGCTTCCTGCACGGTTGATAATCGGTGCGCAATCATTAATACGGTGCGTGCGGTCATTAATTCATGCAAACTGAGGCGAATTTGTTCTTCAATAAGAGGATCAAGATTAGCCGTTGCCTCATCCCAAATCAAAAAGGGTGCATTCTTGAGATACGCGCGGGCAATGGCCAGTCGTTGGGCTTGACCACCACTCAGCCGCGTGCCCCGTTCCCCAATGGAAGTTTGCCAACCTTCTGGCAACCCCTCAATAAAATCAAGAATGTGCGCTTGTTGGGCGGCTTGAGCCAATTCTTCAAGACTGGCGTTGGATTTGGCGATGCGTAAATTGTCCGCGATGCTGGCATGAAATAGATATGGATTTTGTGATACCCATGCAATTTGTTGATGCCAATTCGCCAGATCAATATCCGGCAAGGGTACATCACCCGCCCAAATCTGACCGTCGGCTGGATCAATAAATCTCAGCAGTAAATTTGCGATTGTGCTTTTACCTGCGCCCGTTGCCCCGACCAACGCTAATTTTTCACCTGCATAAAGGGTGAAATCCAGATTCTGGACTGCCGCTTGTGTCCGGTCGGCATAGGTGTACCCAACCTGTTCAAAGCGAATATCCGCTTGAGTTAGATCAACTCTTTGTGTTCCAGTCGGCATTAAATCCGGCTCAATCGCCATAAAACCGAAGATACGTTCGGCGGCATCCGCACCTGTCCGCGCCGCATGAAAACTAGCCCCCAGATTCCGAATCGGTTGATAGAATTCCGGCGCTAAAATCAGGATGAAAAAAGCTTGTTCAAATTCCATTTTGTAATAGAGCAAACGGAGACCGATTTCCACCGCGATAATAGCGACACTCAACGTGGTCAACATTTCCAGTGCAAAGGCCGATAGGAATGCCACCCGTAAAACTTTCATCGTCGTGATGCGATATTTATCGCTAATATCTCCAATCGTGTCGATTTGTTGCTGACTGCGATTGAAAATCTTGAGTGTCGTCAAGCCTTGCAAAACATCCAGAAAATGGGCACTCAGTAAACTCAATGTTTTCCATTGTTTATTACTAATCGCGCCAGCCCACATCCCGATCAGCGCCATAAATAATGGTAAGAGTGGTGCAGTACAAATTAAGACCAAGCCTGACAAGATATCGAGTGGAAAAATGAAAAACAAAACACTCAGCGGGATGAGCAAAGCGGTGAAAAGTTGCGGAATATATTTGCTGAAATAATCATCTAGTGCGCCAATCCCCTCCGTGAGGGTATTCATGACTTCGCCACTTCGTTCTTGACCCATCTGTAAGGGGCCAAGTTTCAACGCATGGTCAAACAAGCGTTGCCGCAAACGGAATTGAATATCGCTGGAAACTTGATGCTCAGCGATTTGGGCACTCCAACCTAAGGCAAAGCGCCCTAGGGCTAAAATGACAAGACCCATTAACAAATATTGAACATCAGTCAGGGTTTTATCTTTTAAAAAGACGCGATTTACAATCTGGCTCAGTAGATAGGCTTGCCCAATCAAGACAAAGCCATTTAGGACATTAAACAGAATAGCCAGATTAAATGGTAATCTGACAAGCTTAATTTCTGCCCAAAGATTTTTATCAGGACGCATGCCGAGGGATTATCCTTGTGCATCTCTATTGGGAAAAAATAGAGGATCATGCTAAGACTAAAGGTGTACTCAGGCTATTTTTCTGAGGTCATGCTCAATCCGTATTATATGCAGGCAAGTGTCGAGTGCCTATATCTGATTCATGAGCGTAGATAGATGAATCTTATGACATTTTCCTGCGGTTATCGATATAAGTCTCAACTACTCAGACCCTGCTAAGTCCTCTATACTGGGCAGTAATAAATTGTCGAAGCTATTCAATGCAGTTATTCATAAAGGAGATTTTATTCGTCAATGTCCACCCAAAAATCCGAAAAACTTTTTGCTGAAGCTCAACAACTTATTCCCGGTGGCGTTAACAGCCCAGTCCGCGCGTTTCGCAGTGTAGGCGGTACCCCGCGTTTTATTGAAAAGGGTGAAGGGGCTTATGTCTGGGATGCCGATGACAACCGTTATATTGATTATGTGCTTTCTTGGGGCCCTTTAACATTAGGTCATGCCCATGCTGAAGTCGTGAACGCGTTGCAAGAAGCGGTCAAACGCGGCACAAGTTACGGTGCACCCACTGCCATTGAAAGCGAATTGGCGCAATTGGTCATCGACCTCGTGCCATCCATTGAAATGATTCGTTTCGTTAACAGTGGTACCGAAGCTACAATGAGCGCTTTACGCTTGGCCCGTGCCTATACCCGACGCGACAAAATTATTAAATTCGCGGGGTGTTATCATGGCCACGCGGATATGTTGCTTGTTCAGGCTGGCAGTGGGGTTGCGACGCTTGGGTTACCAGACTCACCGGGCGTTCCGGCGAGTACGGCAGGCAATACCCTAACGGCTCCCTACAATGATTTAGATGCAGTCCAAAAACTTTTTGAAGCCAATCCTCAACAAATTGCGGCGATTATTGTGGAACCCATTGCGGCCAACATGGGCTTTGTATTGCCCGATGAAGGCTATCTGCAAGGTTTACATGATTTGTGTCGGGAATATGGCGCGCTGTTCATTCTTGATGAAGTCATGACGGGTTTCCGCGTGAGTGTGGGTGGCGCGCAAGTTCACTGGAATCTCGATCCTGATATTACCTGTCTCGGTAAAGTTATCGGTGGCGGTTTGCCAGTTGGTGCCTATGCGGGTAAACGCGACATCATGCAACATGTTGCGCCCGCCGGTTCAATGTATCAAGCGGGCACCTTATCTGGTAATCCATTGGCCATGACGGGTGGTTTAGTGACTCTACAAGAACTCAACAAAGCGGGTGAATTTGATAAAATTGCGGCCCAGACCCAGAAATTGTCGGATGGCATTCAAGCTATTGCGGGTGAATTTGATATTCCTATCCAACGCGGTTATGCAGGCTCTATGATGGGTTTCTACTTCTTAAAAGAGGCTGGAGCCGTCATCCGCGATTATGATAGCGCGAAGGCATATGCCCACACCGAACGCTACGGCAAATTTTTCCATGCTATGCTTGAAAATGGAGTCTATTTTGCGCCGAGTCAATTTGAAGCGGGTTTCATGAGCAGTGCTCATTCTGATGAAGATATTCAATCAACTTTAGATGCTGTTCGGATCGTTTTCAGTAAGCTATAGCGCAATAATCAGGTAGCAGTCAGTTCATCGTCTAGGCTAACAGGCGTTTCCCCTACGCCCCGCCCTTTTTGATATAGACAATCGAACTGCCCTTTGCTAATCTGTGAGGCATTCGCTACACTGTGCAGTATGCAATAACAATCTTGAAAATAATGCACATTTTTCAATGAGGTAGCCAATTGGTGAACAGTGGGCTACGCTAATCAAGGAGGAAAAGAACACGATGCAACGCCTCAATTTACGGGTAACCGTAGCCTTTGGGCTCGTGTTGGCGCTCGTGTGGGTATCATTATTGTCGGTTGGGTTAGGTTATGCTCAAGACGGTGATGAGAATCGCTTGAGTGTTGGTCAAGCCGTGACAGGCACACTTGACGCAGATAATTTTGCCAAAACTTATGTTTTTAGCGCATCAACTGGTGATACTGCTACCTTAACGGCTATTACCAGCAGTGAAGATTTATCCCTTGCTTTGGTTTTAAGCGCACCGAGTGGGATCGTAATCGCTAGTGATGGTGATTTGTCGACAGCTAATGTTGCAACTTTGGCCAATATTGGTTTGACCGAAGACGGTACTTATGTTGTAACCGTTATGCGCGGTACCGGAGCTGATGGAGACGCCAGCGGTGATTACACATTATCTTTGACAGGTAATATTACTGAACCTGCCGCCGATACCAGCGACAATGGCTCGAGTACAGAGGTATCATCCAATCCTGATTTGGGTCGGGCCGTCTTTGTTCAACTCGATGAAGGTACGATCGATATTCAACTCGAATGGTCCGCCGCTGTCGATCTCAATCTCGAAGTTCGTGACCCGGTGGGTGGCGCAATTTATTGGGAAAATCCATCAGTTGTGAGTGGTGGCGCGCACGGTGGCAACGTCAATGACGATTGTACCGCCGCAACCGCTGATGCACCGACTGAAACGGTTAACTGGACAACCAGCAGTGTTCCGGTCGGCAGTTACGAAATTTTGGTTTACTATCAAAACAATTGTGGAATTACAGGTCCGCAAACCTTCACCCTGACCACCGGCGTGAATGGCGATGAACCATCTGTTATCAATGGTTTGATGAACCCGAACCAAGTTTACTTGGCCCGGGTTGAAGTTGATCTTCAAAAGAATTGGTCACTTTTCAACGGTGGTGTAAACACAGGCGTTATCGATATCTACGATACCTCTGCTCCCTCGGCTGTAACCTATGGCCAAACCGTGAGTGGCACTATCAGCAACGATAATGTTGATGATGCTTATACGGTAACCGCTAATAGTGGCGATAGTTTGACCTTTAGTGCTGAAGCCACATCCGGTAGCCTCGATACATTGATTGTATTGCTCAATTCAGCCGGCCAACGTGTTGACTTTAATGATGATGGTGGCGATGGCTCGACCAATTCTAGCCTGAGCGCCAATATCTTGGCCAGCGATGACTATACCATTATTGTGACCCGCTACGGTCAAGCCATTGGTGGTACCGAAGGTAACTACAATTTGACGGTTACCAACGCCCAACCCGTTGTTAGCGATACAGGCACCGACACCACCGATACCACGCCCGCTCCGACAACCAACACATTGCCAAGTGGTAATGTGGGTGTCACCCTAACCTGGGGTAGCGGCGTTGACTTGCAATTATTGGTGCGCGAACCAAGTGGTACCGCGATTTATGATGATGCACCATCATCAGCTAGTGGTGGTATTTTGGAATCTGTTGGTAATCAAGGTTGTGTGGCCGCAACTGGCACGGTTCCCACTTCTTATATCTACTATCCAAATACGGCCCCCATTGGGACTTACGAAATTGAAGTTTGGTTCCAAAGCGCCTGTGATACAGGTTTAGGCAATACCAACTTCAACTTAACTGTCACTGATGACAATGCCAATGTCTTCACCTCTGGTTTAACCACGCTGACCGAAGGTGGCAAGTACATGGTAACCTTTACCATTCCGCAAACAGGTGATGCGGTGGCTGGCGAAGCTGGCACATTTGTGATGAATGACCTCCTTTCAGGCGGCTTGAATTACCAAGAAGTGATTGATGCCGGCACATACCAAAGCATTGAATATACTGACAGCATCCAAGGCACCATCACCCAAGATGAAAAATTCGTAGTCTACGCCTTTGAAGGCCGCAGTGGCGACCGTATAACGGTTAGCGCACAACGGACGACTGGTTCTTTGGATACTGCACTTTACGTGATTAGTGAACAAGGTATTCCCGTCGGTTTCAATGATGATATTGTTGATCCTGATGCAACCAACCGCGTCACCAATTCACGTATTTCAGGTGTAACTTTGCCGAATGATGGTGTGTACTACATCATTGTCACCCACTATGGCCTCGGCTTTGGTGGAACTGAGGGTGGTTTCCTCCTCGATTTGACATTGCTTCCCTAACCTGAAATTTAGCTAGATAAAATAAAAGCGCCTTACCGAGTTGGTAGGGCGCTTTTTTGTTTTATTGATTGGGGACTCGATGTCTAAAGAACAGGATGCTCACAATGACACGCTATTGCTTTAGAACTAGTCACCCGGATGATAATCCCGCAAATT
>JBNLCD010000287.1:0-7251 GCA_050303635.1 Anaerolineae bacterium | reverse complement strand
CGTGGGTCCTGACTAAATTAGTCACCACGACGTATACCGCGTGGCGAGAGCGTCCGCACATCAGTCGTCAATTGATGTTTTCCGCCAGTACCCTATTGCTCCTCTTTGTCTGGGGCTATACCACCCTTTACGGCTATGGTTTCACCAGCATCTATCGCCATGAACTGACCCGCGTCCAAGCTTCGCGCTATTATCAGGAAAATGTACCAAGTGATTTCGGCGTGTGGATTGCGCGCGACGATGGCACCCAACGGCTGGTCAATATTCCGGTCTATCCCAACAATGCGGGCCCCAGCGTCTTACAAATGGATGATGGCGACACACAAATCGTGGCGCTGACCCCTTATGGTGAATCCAATATTCTGAACCTAGAAGTCCATTTAATGGGCGATCCGCTTCAAGATGATGGTAATGAAGTTGTCCAATTTACCGTCTGGTCTGAAGATCCTGAACTAGGTCGAATCTTATTGGGCACGGAAACGATTAATGAAAATCTGGCTGATGCGGATACAACAGCAGGCCGCGCCTACACAATTCCATTTGAAGGCCAACCCCTTATTCCCGATGTAAACCGTGACTTTACGCTGGAAGTAACCGTCCTTGAAGGCGGTCCGATCATGCTGGCTCGTCGGGTGAACGATCTCAAATACTCCTTCCATGACGAACATCTCGTGGTCACCTATCAAGAAACCACATCGGATTTACTGCAAACCCAAGCCATTAACTTCCCGGTCGATGATGTTAATGACAAGATGGTTTTCTATAGTGCCGGAAGCCGCACTGAATATGATTTCCGCGCCATTAGCGATGGAGTGATAACGGTCGTCGATATTCCGCACGTAGCTGATCCGCTTCGCGATGGCGACGATGAAACGATTCGGGTCGCGCTTCAAAATACAACCACGGGTCAACAAATTACAGCTCAAGTGACAGGCGATTTCAATACTGCCGACGATGGTCACAATTTATTTGGACCAAGTGTCCGACTTGAATTTGCCGTACCTTTTGAAGTTAAAGAAGGTGAAACCTATAGACTCGCGGTTATTCCCGATGATTTGATCGGCCTAACGGGGTCCGTTGTTTCCTCAGAAATTCCGTGGGACGACCCGGTGCCGTATAAAGTCTGTGCGTTGCCGCCTGAATATAGCTATGGTGATGATAATCCATCCGGCTTATGTGATTATGACAGTTCAGGTAACGATCCTTATAGCGGTTTCTATACGGGTCTGAACATGCCGATGAGCAGTGAAGACGATGAACGCAAACGGGATGATATGCTGGCGATTCTCGATCAAATTGATTATTTGAATATCTCCAGCAATCGCTTCTATGACTCCTTCCGGCGCATTCCAACCCGCTGGCCGATGAGTTTAGAGTTTTATGATGCACTCTTCTCCGGCGAATTGGGTTTTGAGCTGGTTGATACATTTGAATCCTATGCCGAAGTTGGTCCTCTGGTTTGGCGTGATCAAATTCTCCCGACAGATGATGTGCCAGATTGGATAAACGAATTCGAATCTGAAGAAGCCTTCAGTGTCTATGACCATCCAACGGTTTTCATTTTCCGCAAAACAGACGATTATTCGCCTGAAAAAGCGGCGGCCGTCCTCGATGTGAATTTACGCCGTGTCCGGGATGTCATCGGAAGCAATGGTGTCTATGACGACACCCCCGCCGTCATCTTAACATGGGGTGGTGGCGTCGCTTCCCAAAGCCCAACGGCCCTGCAACTGACTGACCCGGCCAAAGATGATCAACGCGCCGGCGGTACGTGGTATAAACTCTTCGACCGCGACGCCATCTACAATAGCAATCAAGTTGTGGGGGTCATTACATGGTGGCTCGCGATGGTCGTGATGGGCTGGCTAACCTTCCCGCTTCTCTTCTGGTTATTCCCAGCCTTACCTGACAAAGGTTTTGGTACCGGAAAATTACTGGGTTGGATTTTGGTAGCGTGGGTCGCATGGTTTGGCGGCGCGCTCAATTTGCCCCTCTGGACACAAGAGGGTTTACGGGGCTTGTTGCTAGGCCTCATCGTTTTGAGTGCGGTGCTGGCCTTTGCCCAACGTCGCCGCTTGAGCATTTATCTGCGTGACCATTGGCAACATTTGGTTATTGTCGAAGGTATTAGCCTAGTGCTATTCCTCTTCTTCTTAGGGGTACGGCTTGGCAATCCTGATCTATGGCACACTTCCTTCGGTGGCGAAAAACCAATGGACTTTGCCTATTTTAATGGCGTTTTGCGCAGTAGTGTTTTCCCGCCAAGTGATCCTTGGTTCGCGGGTGGCTTCATCAACTACTATTATTGGGGCTTCGTCTTTGTCGGTGCGCCGGTTAAAGCCCTTGGCTTTGTGCCAAGTTTTGCCTATAACCTGATTTTGCCGAGTTTGTTCTCGATGACCGGTATTGGGGCATTTACCGTAAGCTATAACTTAGTTCAATGGCGTAACACACGCCGCAATTATGAAAACCAACATCACACGCTGTTGCCGGAACAACGGCAACCGTGGGCGAATGCTTATGTCGCTGGCTTATTGACCATCATTTTGACACTTTTTATCGGTAATCTCGATACACCCCGCACCTATACCAGTGCCCTCATGAATAAGGGTTCCGAATCCATTTCCGGTGAACAAGTCAATCAGGCTTTGATTCAATGGGAAGAAGAAAATGGCTTCTATCCACCGCCCGATATTCAAGAACAGATTCGCGCGGAATATTCACCCAGCAATATAGACGCCCTCCGCGAAGGGTTCGATCAAGCGCTCGACGGTGAATATATCCCCATTGCGGACCATCGCTGGTATTGGGGACCCACCCGTATTATTGGCGAATTGCCGAATGATGCAGGACACAATGCCATTGTTGAAATGCCCTATTTCACCTTCCTCTATGGCGATTTACATGCGCACATGATGTCCATGCCGGTGACGCTCTTTGCTTTGCTCTTTGTAATTGCTGAAGTCATGGCGGCGGGACTCGATATTCGCAAACGAAGTTCAGCCATCGGTGCGTTATTCTTAGGTGGACTGATTGTTGGCCTGCTCAAAGCGATTAATTCATGGGATTGGCCGACATACATGATTATTGGCGTGGCCGGGTTAACCTTTGCCGCGTGGGTTGGCCAAGGTCGGCTCACCGCAGGCCAACCCCGGAATCGTTTATTCAAACGGTTGCGCCGCGCTTTGAATTTGCGCTATGTCTTCTCATTGTGGGCTTTGCTGATTTTCATCCCATTGGGGTCCATTTTCGGGGCAGGCTTACATGTTGTTCAAAGTCGCGCCTATGAAGCAAAACTTGATAACAATGAAATTCCCATCCATTGCAAGATGTATGACGAATCATTGGATGATCCAAATATTGATGATTTGCCCGAACCCACCAACTGTGAATCAAACGAACTGAAGCCGCGCTTCAATATCATCACGTCGCCCATCAAATGGGGTATCCTCGGTTTTGCTGGCGGGGTGGGCTTATTTGTCGTCGGCCTTGTCATTCTTGGCAACCGCTTTGATAAAGATGCGCTCGTGAAATGGGTTGCGCGCCTACTTGGTTTCGTGGCCGTCAGCGTCTTAACCATTGCACCATTTGAAAATACCTATGCAACGCCCTACAACAAGATTCTGCCATGGGAATTAGAGAAAACTCCGCTCTGGGCTTACCTGAGCGTGCATGGATTATTCCTATTCATCGTAACCAGCTTGCTCATCTGGCAAACTATTCGTTGGTTACGACGGGCCAAAGTGGCGGACTTAATTGGTATGAGCGTACCGTTACTCGTTGTGGCCTTTACCATTCCCGCCACGTTCATCCTCGCCATCTATTTTGGACTGATTGGTGAATATCGCGCCTTCTTAGTCGGCATTCCACTCTTGGTCTGGGTTTCTATCCTATTCTTGTTACCCGGTCAAAGCAGTATCGAACGCCTGATTTATGCGGCGATTGCGCTGGCCATTGGCTTAACATTGGGCGTGGAATTGATTGTCCTCGACGGTGATATTGGTCGCCAAAACACGGTGTTCAAATTCTACATGCAAGCGTGGATTTTGTTCAGTATAGCGGGTGGCGTTGCTTTAGCATGGCTTTTGCATGCGGTCAAACGCTGGGAATATGCCATCAGCAGTGGTTGGCAAATGGCGCTCGCGGGCCTCGTGAGCATTTCTTTACTCTACCCGATTATGGCCACGCCGGGACGTTTTTCAGATCGGATGCGGCCAGATAGTCTGAACTTTGAAATCGATGGCGTTACGTATGTCACCGATGAAATTCCGTTGACACTCGATGGCATGGATTATATGCAACGTGCACCGTATAGCCACAGTGATGTTGATTTCAACTTAAATGGCGATTACCAAATGATTCGCTGGCTCCAAGAGAATGTCGAAGGCACGCCGTATATTATCGAGGCTTCAACGGGTCAATATCAATGGGGTAGCCGTATCAATATCTATACCGGTTTGCCAGCGGTCTTTGGCTGGAACTGGCACCAACGTCAACAACGCAATCTCGAATACTTGAATAATATGGTCTGGAATCGTGAAAATAATGTCACCGCCTTCTATACCTCACCCGATGTCGCGGTGGCGTGGAACCTGATTCAAGAATATGAGATCGAATACATCATCGTCGGTTCGCTAGAACGTGCCTTCTACAACGATGTGGTGCAGTTGCCGGATAATGGCGGTGTACGTGTCAACAATTCGCTGGGTATCTTGAAGTTCGAAGATATGGTGGAAATGGGCTTACTGGAACGCGCTTATGTCAATCCGGTTTGCATGTCACGCCGCATCTTTACGGCCAGCGAATGTCCGGCGAACTTGCTCTCGACTGATATTATTTATCACGTCAATCCAGACGGGGTCTATCCACCACTCGAAACAGCTCAAACTGAAAATATCGAGCGGGTCTTTGGTAAACCTGCAGAATAAATGACGATAAAAAAACGGGGGCATACTTATAGATGCCCCCTACCAGTGATCATGTTAATCTATGAGACAAAAAAATCCGGTGACACCCGAGTAAGCGTGAATGTATGCACTTTTAGGTGAATAACGCCGCAAATGACAAATTGTTAACGCAACGGGTCGGGAAAAATCTATGTATTTTTCCGGGAACCGAACAACGATCCAAAGCCCAACTCGCCTTTGCCCAATATATCTCGATAGATGTGTAGAGGCTGGGGGGTGAGGGATATTCAAAATTTTGCACACCCATTTTCTTTTTTTTGAGAAAGAACTTGCATGACTAATCAAGCTAGCAAATCAAAATTATTCCCGTTTGACCACGTGCTGTGGTTAATCTGGCTGATCCCCATCGGCATTGCTTTTTATGCGGTCCTATCGCTGAGCCCCCGTGAACTAACCGATGATTGGCTCGACCGTGAACTGGGCACTGTGCTGACATGGTGGCTCATGGCGACTGTGGCGGGTCTTGGGGCATTCCCCTTATTATCACGGATGCTCACGGCTTTGCCTGATCGCGGATATACCGTGGCCCGTCCGGCTGGCTTGATGTTCACAGGCTTCATTTATTGGTTGACGACAAGTTTGCAACTTACGCGCAACGAAGTTGGCACAATTGTTTTGGCGTGGGCGGTGATGGTTCTTTTGGGGATTGTGGCTTGGCTCAAATGGAACGAACGTCCGGCGTGGTCAGAGATCAAAGATTGGCTGTTAGACCATTACGCGCTGATTATTGTGGCCGAAGTGCTGTTCTTGCTGGCCTTGATTGCTTGGGCATTTATTCGTGCCCATAATCCTGAAATTGGCTCCACCGAAAAACCGATGGAAGTCATGTTTGTGAACGGGATTCGGAATTCTGAAGTTTTCCCGCCCAAAGACCCGTGGTATGCGGGTTATTCCATCAGCTATTATTATTTTGGCTATGTCATCATCGCAGCGCTGGCCGACCTCAGCAACACCGCCACGCCGGTAGCTTTCACCATGACCAATGCGCTGACTTTTGCCTTAACGGCCATGGGCATTCTCGGTTTGGTCTATAACCTGATTCGGGCGCGTGGCACCTTTAAACGCTGGCAACCCGGCAGTCGCACCGCCGCAATTGGCGCAGGTTTGCTTGGCGTGGTTTTCTTGCTGATTATGGGACACCTGAGCACCTATTTTGTCGAGTTGCCCAATCGTGGTTATGACACCGTAATTGGCGATGTTGCGACCATCGACCAAAGTTATTTTGAATATTGGGACATGCAAAATCGTGATGGTACGGCGGATGTCGATAATGACGAAATCCCGAATTGGGCCGATGACAAACAAGACTTTAACGAGGTTAAGTGGAATTATTGGTGGTGGTTCTCGCATAGTCGCGTTGTGCAAGACCGTGATTTTAATGGCAATCTTTATGGTGAACCGATTGTAGAATTTCCGCAATTTAGTTTTGTCCTCGGCGATAATCATCCCCATGTACTGGCCTTGCCCTATGCCCTGCTCGCGCTGAGTCTGATCGCTGGACTGGCAATGCGTCCGCGCAATCTTGCCGTATGGGAAATTGCGGTTTATGCCGTATTTATTGGCGGCATGGTCTTTATGAATGCGTGGGATGCGGTTTATATCATTTTAGCTGTCGGGGCCGAAGCATTACGCCGTTTAATCCGTAATGGTACGGGGCAAATGACTGGTTTTCCGGAACTCATGGATATTATTTTCCCCGCCGAACGTGCGCGGAGCCGGATCATTTTCGGATTAGGGGTTCTGCTTGTCCTCTTCTTGTTCGTTGTGCTATTCCCGGTTAGTGTGTTTAGCGGCATGCCGTTACTACTGCGCTTTATCTTTACTGTCTTGTTGACCCCTTTTGCCACCATATTCGTTTTGTGGGGCTTGGGCCAACACGATTGGGGCGGGGTGATTCGTTTCGGCGCAATTTTGGGTATCCTCTCGTGGGTTTTCTATGCGCCGTGGTATTTAAGTTTCACAAGTCAAGCCAACGGACTTTACCCGAATATTATTTACCCGACACGCTACCAACAATTCATCCTGCAATTTGGCATTTTTGCTTTCATCATTGCGGCGTTTGTTATTCTCGATTTTGTGCGGAATATGACCCGCTTCAATTGGCTCGTGGCTATTATTGTCGTCTTTCTAGGCGGCGTCTTAAGTTTCGGCATGAGCATGGGCTCAACCTTCATATTAAATAGCCAATGTAGCTTGGTTTCCGGTCAAGAAGGCCAAATCTTCCAACTGACCAGTGAGCGGGAACGGTCAGCCTGTGAAGCACGCAACCAGCTCTTTGGCGGTT
>JBNLCD010000286.1:0-7255 GCA_050303635.1 Anaerolineae bacterium | reverse complement strand
AACAGTGGCCATTTGGGGAAGGATATTCAGTGCGCCTATAAATTGGTTTTCTTCACTGCGTACACCCGCCAGTGTTTGACCCTGCTCATCCACAACATCACCCAACGCATTGACAACAATCAACGCCGCTACTTTGAGTCCGCCGGGTAATTCAATAAGTGCCGAGCCAATACCACCCTTACAACCAAATTCGGGCCCTAATGTCATGCCTACCCGCGCACCTGCACCTGCACCGACAGAACCCTCTTCAACAGGTTCATCTGTCGCTTTTGAACAAGCCTCGTAGCCCATTTTAGCCGTTGGTCGAATCTGGACATTTCCTAAATCGAGGTCAAAGATAATCGCAGACGGAACAATGGGGACAACACCATGTTCACCAATGGGATAACCCATATTTTGTTCTTCGAGATAACGTGTCACACCATCAGCGGCGGCTAAACCGTAAGCACTGCCACCACTCAGAACTATAGCATTAACATGTTGCACAAGGTGCATGGGTCGAAGCAAATCGGTTTCACGGGTACCAGGGGCACCCCCACGTTGGTCAACACCACCAACGGTATGTGGGGGGCAAATAATAACAGTACATCCAGTGGGACCCTCTAAATTATGGGCATGCCCCACTTGAATGCCATCAATTGCTGTCAAAGTTTCATTGGGCATAAAATAATTAGGCCTTCTTATGCAACAGTGGGTAAAATCATTTATTGAAATTATGAGACATTATTGATACTCAGTCTAACATATATAGCCCATGTTGTGATAAGCCCCAATTTTTAGGATAGGGTGCCTTTAATTTCGGCCAACAACGCACTAATTTCACGAGGACTAATGGGTTTATGGAAAGCATAGTGCGCCCCTGACTTTAATGTTTCAAATACAGTGGCACTCGCTGATACAGTAATAATGGTCGTATGGCCAAAATGAGACGTGTTATTGATATATTCAAGGATTTCAATGCCGCTTGCCCCTGGCAAGTGAATATCGAGCAAGATTACATGTGGATAATATGTTTGAAGCATATCCAAAGCATGATCACCACGGCTAACTGTTCTATATTTGTAATTTTGGCGCATAAGGAGTTTTACAAACAGATTATTGGCACGTGGATCATCTTCAACCACTAAGGCTGAGTGTTCTTGTGGTATTTGAACGGTTTTTGCGTCCGTTGCTTGTTCAACTAACCACTTCACACCTTGATCAATATCATTGCAAATGAAATAAGTGCGAGGTGTTGACGATTGCCGCAAAAATTTATTCAAAAATAGTCGTAAACTTGAGGCTGTATCACTTAAAACAATTGCGAGGGCACCATTAAATATCGTATTGATAGGGATTTTAGTCTGGATAATCTGCTTTAGGTAATCCGTCAAAGTAATGCTGGGGCTGGAGACATCGATCATTAGCAGAGTGAATTGTTTAGCTTGTTGTTCTGTATAGATTTTTTGGATGGTCCCGACCACCTTATCAATTTCACTGCGTCCAATACTTTCAAGTTTAAAACAATGGATAACTTGATTATCTACCCTCATTTCTTCAAACAACATTTTTCACTAACCTATCTATTCAAAATTTTCATACACATTAATTACAATACATCTGGATATATTGAATTAAGTATAATTTATCATCCCTATTTTGCCAGATTTTTAGCAACAATTAAGATAAACATGAAGTTGCAAACCGTTGCATCATCTGCCACAATCACACCTTGTTGTTGCCAAAACTATGCGGAGGAATTCCTAATGGAGACTGATTCAAAACCATTTTTTCATGAAAAAGTTATTATTATCACGGGTGCATCAAGTGGCATCGGCAAAGCATTAGCATTTCAATTGGCGGAACAAGGAGCTTGGTTAGTTCTCGCATCTAGAGATGCTGAACGTCTCCAGCGTGTGGCTAATGATTGTGAAGCTAAAGGTGCACTCGCCCAAGTCATTGCAACTGATGTTAGCCAGCAAGATCAATGTAAGCATCTCATTCAACAAACCATTGCTGTTTATGGGCGTATTGATGTTTTGGTGAATAACGCGGGACTAACCATGTTTACCAAATTTGAGGATGTTGAAGACCTAACCATGATGAAAAAAATCATGGAAGTTAATTATTATGGCAGTATTTATTGCACGCATTATGCGTTACCCCATCTGAAAAAATCGCAAGGTTTACTGGTTGGCGTCGCGAGCTTAACTGGTAAAACAGGCGTCCCCACTCGAACTTTTTATGCAGGCAGTAAACACGCAATGGCTGGTTTTTTCGACAGTTTGCGCATTGAACTAATGAATACAGGTGTTGATGTCACCATGATTTATCCTGGCTTAGTCGCCACTGAAGTCCGTGAACGCGCGCTTGGCTCCGATGGCAAGCCGCTCTCCCAAAGTTATATGAGTGAAAAAGGGATTATGAGTGCTGAAGCTTGTGCAGAAATTATTGTAAAAGCCATTATGAAGCGTCAACGTGAAGTCATTATGACACCCCGTGGCAAGCTTGGCTTGTGGCTAAAACTTATTGTGCCCAAGCTAGTAGACAACATTGCCTACAAAACAATCATGGGCAAATAATGGCGTTATATGAGTATTGGTGAACCTGTCACCTATCTGCTATAGTTTCCAAGAAATTTACAGGATGAAAATTACAGGATAAATCTAAGAGGAATCTATGCTTCGTGAAGAATTGAATGATCTGTTTGGTGAGGATATTGCGTTTATTGTTCGGCGTGCTGTCGCCCCGATTGTCATTTTTATTATCATACTTATTGCTCGTCGTTTGATACCCGTACTGCTCAAGCGCTCTTTTAGAGGTCTTGAGAAGTTTGCCACATTGACCAATTTGCCGCAGAAATTTTTGCAAGAAGAAGTCTTAATGGCTTTTGTGCCACCACTCCGGTTATTTGTGTCAGTAATTGGTTTTTGGTTGATTAGTCTGTTTTTTGATTTAGATACAGCTCATCAGAAACCGCTAGATGATCTGGCCACTACATTACTGTTATTTTCCATATTCTGGGCGATTTTCCGCAGTGTAGATGCTGGTTTTAAGATATGGAACGAACGTAATCGCGCTTTAGAACAGCATGAAAACCGTTTCAATGAGACTATTCTGCAATTCTTGATGCGCATTGTTGAAGCCGGTGTGGTCATCTTTGCCGTCGTCGTGATTTTTGAGCAATGGGCAATTGATCTGACGGGCTTACTTGCCGGGCTTGGCCTTGGTGGTTTGGCTGTTGCCTTGGCCGCCCAAGATGCGCTGGCGAATCTCATCGGGTATTTTTCAATCATCGCCGATAATCCTTTTGATGTAGGTGACTACATCATCACCAGCGATTTTGAAGGTGTGGTTGAAACCATTGGCTTTCGGACAACTCGTCTGCGCCGTTCAGATCGCGCAATTATTCATGTTCCGAATCGGATTCTCGCCAATGATGTGGTTACCAATTGGTCACACACGGTTGATGGACCTCGTCGAGGAAGAGCACGCATCACAATTACATTGGGGTTAACCTATTCAACCACCGCTGATCAAATGCAAAGCATCGTAACTGACATCCAAACGATGTTGGCTGAACATGACCGGATTATGCCATCTTCTGTGCTCGTTCATTTTGTTGAGTTTGGTGCGAGTTCACTCGATATTTTGATTGCATTTACGACGCACGTGAACGGCTGGCGTGATATTCAAGCCACCAAAGAAGCCGTCAATTTAAATATCATGCGTCTTGTCGCTGACCACGGTCTGGATATTGCTTTCCCGACCCGTACGATTGTCTTGGAACAGGGACCCGCCGCACCGTCTCTAGAATAATTGGTGTGGGAATTTAGCATGGAAATAAAAATGGGCACTCAATCAATAAAAGAGCGCCCATTTTTTTATTAGGTATGAAGGAGTGATTTATCTATTGCGTAAGTTCACGAGGCAAAGCTTCGTAGGCCTCTTCTAAATCAAGCGCTTCGCCACGCGCTTTTGCTTTTTCAAACACATCTTTAGCAAGTTCTTTTTGTAGTGTTTCCCAAAGTTCAATAGCAATTTCTTCAACTTCAGGTGCACCTGTCATCGCATTATGGGGCAAAGCCACCGCCAGAAATTCAACCGCCCGTTCCTTCTTTCCTTCGGCATAATACACAAGTGCCAAACCCGCATAGAGTTCAGGAATAAGAGGTTGAATAGCGAATGTTTTGGCATCGTTAAACAATTCGATAGTTTCTCTGAAATAGCGCCGTGCTTCAGCATAGTTACCGCGCTTATATTCAATGAAACCGAAATTATTGAGGTTTGCAAAAGGTTGACCACCTAAGTCTTTGATGATGTCATAACTTTCACGCAACAAATGTTCTGCCTCATCAATTTCATCCAGCCAAAATGCACGCCAGCCCATATTATTAAGGGTATTTGCCATACTAAAACGCGCACCCACTTGCTTCGAATATTCATAAGCTTGTTGATTGTAGTACAAGCTTTTATCATTATTTTTCAGACGCATATGATGCATGGCCAAGCCATTATAGGTACGTGACATTCCGAAGCGATCGCCTATCTTTTTAAAGATAGCCAATGCATGTTCATCAAGCTCAATCCCTTTTTCCGGCTCGCCTAGATATAAACCATAAAGCCATGCACGCCGGGTAGAACACCATGCTTCAAGATATTCATCGTCATGTTTACGCGTCAGTTCTAGCGCTTCGATAAGATACGTATCCGCCGCTTCAAAATCGCTTTGCGCCATCATAAATCCACCCAGCAAGAATTTAGGGAAGGCGATTGTATGCTCTAAATTCCATTCGATGCCAAGTTTAATGAGATCTGTATTTCGCTCATAAAATTCTTCACGTGTATTGGTGTTAAATTGACGTGATTTGAGATAGAGCCAAATTTGACGATCTTCTGATTTAATCGTGTCAGGATCAATATCACCAATCTTGGCAAAAGCTTCATTACTCTCTTGGAAGCGATTACGTTGTTGATAGAACCGGAACAAGGGAAACCATGATTTGGTTAAGAGTTCCGTATTCCAATTTTCAAATGCCCAATCCCATGCTGAACGCACATTTTCAATATCAACTTCAATATCGTCCATCGCGATCAGTTGGCGCTCACCAATAATATCAGTCGCATAGTTACCCACCGCACGTAGATAATAATCGGCATGCGCACGCTTCAGTTCTTCTTCTAGGCCCAAGTGGACCAGTTCTTCAGCCGCATATTGGCGCAAGAGTTCATGGACTTCATAGCGACCACTCGCTGATTGCCTAAACAGTAACGATTTATTGACCAGCGACGTGAGATTGCGGAGTGAAGCGCCCGTGATTTTCTGACCAGCTT
Source organism: Anaerolineae bacterium (assembly GCA_050303635.1). Taxonomy (GTDB): domain Bacteria; phylum Chloroflexota; class Anaerolineae; order Aggregatilineales; family J027; genus JAKEEQ01. The sequence continues at coordinate 1,942 of JBNLCD010000286.1, read as the reverse complement.
TCCGACTAAATCCACCGCGAAAGACGGCTAACTTGGCAAATATTTGTTGCTCTTTTTCACTCAAACACTGCCATGAGGTCTCAAAAACAGCCCGAATACTACGATGCCGTTCTGGGACGTTGCGGGCTTCAGTTTCTAGGAAATCAAGATTACTCGTAATCTCTTCGGCGATTTCGGTCAGAGTCAACATTTCAACCCACGCCGCCGCTAAAACAATCCCCAGTGGCAAGCCGCGCACCAAACGGCAAATCCGCGCGACATAGGTTAAATCATCGGCTTCAAGTTCAAAGCCTGGACGGGCGCGCCGCGCACTTTGCACAAACAGTTTAACCGCACTATATTCGAGTGCATCCTCTGGGGTTTCCCATTCGGGGAAATCCATCCCACTGATACGAAAACGGGTTTCACCCTGAACATTCAAATTTTCACGCGAAGAAGCTAAAACCGTTACCTGTGGACACTCGCCCAAAATCTCTGTGATAATTTCAGCACCGTCTAGGACATGTTCAAAATTATCCATAATCAGCAGAGTATTCTTTTCGCGCAGATAATCCAGTAATTCTTGCGTTTCGTTGCCTTGCCCTTGAAAGGTAAAGCTGATGGCATCGGCAATCGTCGGCACCATATTCACGGCTGATTTCAGCGGAGCCAATGGCACAAAAAATACACCATCTGTAAAATGACCTAATTGCTGTTTACCGGCTTCAATAGATAAGCGTGTTTTACCCATACCACCCGAGGCTAAAATTGTAATCAGGCGTGTATTAGGATTGTTTACGAGTTGCGCAAGTTCTTTGAGCTCAGCTTCGCGGCCTACAAAAGGCGTCAAATCACTGGGTAAATTATTTTTAGTATGTGTGCCGGGTGTCGGTGTGGCGAAACGACTATCCAATACCATCGTATCGGTATTTTTTCCGTCTTGAATGGTTCTAAAAGTATTCGTGCGACGATGAATAGCTGAATCAGAGCCATCTAAAATCGCTTCCAGTTCAGCACCAACTAAACGCACACTTGGAATACGGGCATTCACGTCTTTCTCAAGCATCCGATAAATTAAGTCAAGCAGGCCTACCGGAGCTTTGGGGCACAATGTTTCTAAATCAGGTGTCGGCGTTTTAAGAATAGACATGACCAGGGCGCCGTAATTTTCCCCTTGGAATGGACGTTCACCGGTCAACATCTCAAACAGAACTACCCCAAAGGCCCAAATATCACTGCGTGAACTGGCTGTGTTTCCATTTAGAATTTCTGGTGCAATATAATCTAAAGTTCCAACCACAGCCCCCGTTTGCGTCATCCGGTCACGTTGGTTTAATGAAGCTACGCCAAAATCGGTTAAACGCGGCGTACCATCCTCCGCAATTAAGATGTTAGAAGGTTTAATATCACGATGTACGATATTTAAACGATGGGCCCGTGTTAAAGCATCCGCTAAATCTAAGCCGATTTCAACAGTCCGACGGATGGAGAGAGGGCCTTTTTCTTTGATCCAATCACCCAAGTCGCCGCCGCTGGTATATTCCATCACAATATAGTTATCGCCTTTTTCAGCGATAGTATCGAGAACCGTCACAATATTCGGATGGTTCAGTTCACGCAGAGCCTCACCTTCGCGAATAAAGCGTTGCAATATTTCGGGATCATAGGCGACCATTTCATTTTTAAGCCGCTTCAAGGCAACGGTTTGTTGGGTACGGGTATCTGTTGCTAGAAAAACAGTCCCCATCCCGCCAACACCTATCATTTCGTGTAGCCGATAGTTACCAGCTACGATGTCAAGTTGTGTCTTACTCATTTTTTATAATCCCCCGCTGAATCATGCTAGCGTTCGGTAGTATTTACTAACCGATGCAAACAAAGGTTCTAAAAAATCGCTTTTCTCATCTGTGTTTCAGGTTTTCTTTAATTTCCTCTTATCAAGGCACTTACATTAGAAATCTAA
>JBNLCD010000285.1:0-7263 GCA_050303635.1 Anaerolineae bacterium | reverse complement strand
CTCAGTTGCAGAGCTTAGAGGTATCTCCTTCTGCTTCCATTCTTGTTTCGACAGGGTCCTAGGCTTGATCTCATCAAACAATTCACCCCGCTGCTTCTCTTGCTTCTTTTCTCTCATCTCCGCAAGCCATAGTCATTGGAGCTTCAATTTTTGGGTGCGAGTAAGACCGGGAGGACACCATCTTGGCTGCAAATACTTGGAATCCACAACCTTGTCAGTCTTCCCTTCTCCACGGTCCAGTGCGACATCTTCCATATTTGTGTCGACCTGATCATCGAAGATGATCGGTCCATTGAATTCTTCACCGAGCGCAAGATTGTTATCGAACGGTGGGTATAGTCGATGCCGTCTTTGAATACCTTTGGTTCGATTTTAACGTATGCCATTAATCTTGAAGCCAGCATTACTGACTATTACGAAGCAGTCGGTGATGCGGCCAAATCTAAAGAAGCGGATAAACGCCGCGCCAATTTAGAACGGGTGCGCCGCGAAAATGTGCTTGAAATCACGCTTGAAGCAATCGATGGTTTGGACGAAGCCAATTATAGTTTCGACTTTGATGATACATCCGATGCTGGCCAAGGCGCGGTTGAAGCCACTGCCGCCCAGTTTTATACCGACGTGGCACCCAAGATTAATGTGCGTCAGGCTCAACGTGTTTTAGAACGTTACGCGAAACAGCATTCAGCCTGAGTAAATGATTGAGTTTAAAGCCTCACCCGGCGTCTCTGTTCTTTCTTAGCGAATGACTGAGTAGAAACTTGGGTGAGGCCACCAAATTTGAAAATCCTAATCTCTCCGCCAACTATTTGACAAATGGTATTGGGGTTTGTGACACAAAATTAGTCGATAATAGTAGTTTATATATACAAAGAAAGGTTGTTTCCATGACTGTTGTACGTGGTGCTTTGCTCCAAGCGACTTGGACAGGCGATAAAGATTCAATGATTGAAAAGCACATCGAATATACCCACAAGGCCGCCGATGAAGGTGCGCAAATCATGTGCTATCAGGAATTGTTCTATGGGCCTTATTTTTGTCAGGTGCAAGACCCAAGTTTTTATAGTTACACAGAACCTATTCCGGATGGCCCAACCACCGAAAAATTCCAGAATCTTGCCCAACAACATAATATGGTTTTAGTGGTTCCGATGTATGAAAGTGATGGCACCGGCATTTATTACAATACCGCCGCTGTCATTGATGCTGATGGAACTTATCTGGGTAAATATCGCAAGACGCATATTCCGCATTTACCCGGTTTCTGGGAAAAATATTATTTTAAACCGGGCAATCTTGGTTATCCGGTCTTTGATACCGCTGTCGGTAAAGTTGGCGTGTATATCTGTTATGACCGTCACTTCCCCGAAGGTGCCCGTATGCTGGGTCTGAATGGCGCGGAAATGGTCTTCATTCCGTCGGCAACGTCCCGTGGTCTCTCTCAACATCTCTGGCGCATCGAACAAACCAGCCATGCCATTGCCAATGGCTATTTTGTCGGCACCATTAACCGCGTTGGTAAAGAACCACTTGGTGATAATGATTTCTATGGCCAAAGCTATTTCTGCACTCCGCGTGGTGAATTTATTGGTGATGTTGGCGATGCGTATGAAGAAGAACTCATTGTCCGCGATATGGATTTAGGCCTGATCCGCGAAGTGCGTGATACCTGGCAATTCTATCGTGATCGTCGGCCCGACCAATACGGCAAGATTTCCGATATCGAAGCATAACTTGTGTAGCAGTTTAGACCACGCAGTTTTGACTTGTCGTGGTCTTTTTTTCTAACCTGACATTCGGGATAAAATTGAGCTTGCTTGCGTGAGGATTTTAGTAGGGTGTGTGCCCTCTACGTCAGTTGTCAGTAATCTTTAGAAAAAGATTCTTTACCTTTTTTGTAAAAAAGGTAAAACCAAAAAACTTTAAATGAGTTTAGAGAAAGCTCTTCCTAAAAGTTTTGGTCAAGCTTTTACAAAATCTTGGAAAGTCTTTTTTTCTAAAAAATATCGGTTTTTACACCTACTGCACTTGTTTTCATACGGCAACAACGCAATCAGGTCACTCTATTCTTAGCTCGAACTGAAGGTTTTTCTAATAATCTACATTTTATTATTGAGGAGATATCAGCATGGAATTTGGTATTACATTTAAAGGGGATATGAGTCCAGAACGGACATTGAACTTAATCAAACAAGCTGAAGCCGCCGGATTCGATTACACATGGTTTTTTGACTCACATGTTTTATGGGCAGATTGCTATGCCATGATGTCCGCCGCCATTCAACACACCGAAACGATGCGTTTTGGGCCGTTCGTAACGAATCCAGCCGTGCGGGATTGGTCTGTTACTGCCAGTATGCACGCTACCCTCGCTAATTTAAGCGGCGGTCGCGTTGATATGGGCGTCGGACGGGGTGATAGCTCGCAACGGATGTTAGGCCGTAAGCCAGTGACTTATAAAGAAATGGGCGAATTTGTTGAAGTTGTCCGCAAATTAGTTAAAGGCGAAGAAGCACCCGTCCTCGGCCATCCCACCGAACTCGTTTGGTCAGACTACGAAATGCCGATTTGGATTGCCGCTTATGGTCCGTTGGCCCTCAAGACTGCCGGACGGCATGGCGATGGTTTGATTATCCAACTCGGTGATCCTTTCTTGGCTGAGTGGTTTATTGGCCAATTTAAAGCGGCGGCGCAAGATGCCGGACGTGATGTTTCCAAATTGAAGGTTGTTTCCGCCGCCCCTGTTTGGGTGGGTGATATGGCTAAAGGTCGCGAGCAAACACGCTGGTTCCCGGCGATGGTTGGTAATCATGTCGCTGATCTGGTCGAAAAATATCACAGTGGCGAACTGCCGCAAGCCCTGACGGATTATATCGAAGGCCGTAAAGGCTACGATTATAAAGAACACGCCGATAAAGACGCTGAACATCTTGATTTCATCACCGATGATGTGATTGAAAGTTTCGGTATTTTAGGTGAAGTTGACGATCATATTGCCAAGATCAAGAAACTTGAATCTATTGGCGTTGATCAATTCAATATTTATCTGATGTGTGGCGATGAAGAACGTATTGTTGAAGAATATGGCAAACACGTTATTCCGGCTTTCAAATAACTGATAAATAATATCCTCTCCCCAAAGTTTTTAAATATTAGGGTGAGGTCCGTGGGCGGATAGATTCATCCGCCCTAATCCTGAGAATAGTTTTCTAATATTGTAATTCTATATTCAAGGAGAGCATAAAATAATGGGAATTCTGTTTAAAAATGGCACCATCATCACCGCAAGTGATGTATACAACGCTGATGTTTTAGTTGAAGGTGAAATCATTAGTTTAATTGGGACTGATATTGCACCCGATGGCCATGAAGTCGTCGATTGCACAGGCAAATTACTGATGCCGGGTGGCATTGATGTCCACACCCATCTCGATTTGCCTTTTGGCGGCACCATTAGTAATGATGATTTTGAAAGTGGTCACATTGCCGCCGCCTTTGGTGGTACAACGACCCATATCGATTTTGTCATTCAACCGATTGGTGGTTCATTAGCCGATGGTCTGGCTACATGGCGCAAGAAAGCCCAAAAAGCCCATATTGATTATGGCTTCCACATGGCTGTGACCGATCTGACTGATGAAGTCTTGGCCGAAATCCCAAGTATGGTTGATGAAGGCGTGACTAGCCTCAAACTCTTTATGGCTTATAAAGATGTGTTCATGGTCGATGATGATACGCTGTTCAAAGCCATGCAAGTTGCCGCTGATAACGGCATGATTGTGATGGTCCATGCTGAAAATGGTCCAGTTGAAGCTTTGCTCCGTCCGCAATTGGAAGCCGAAGGCAAGTTGGCACCAAAACATCACGCCGATTCACGGCCACCCGAAATTGAAGGTGAAGCCACGAACCGGGCTGTTGTCATGGCCGGCATGACTGATTGTCCGTTATACGTTGTGCATATGACCTGTGAACAGTCCATTGAAGCCCTCCAACGGGGCCGTGCGCTGGGTTATCCCGTGATGGGTGAAACGTGTACGCAATATCTCTTCCTCACCGTGGAAGAGCATTTGGCGGCTCCCGGCTTTGAAGGATCAAAATATGTCTGTTCACCACCGATTCGCACCGAATATGATCAAGAGATACTCTGGCAAGCCCTGAAAGATGGTACGCTTCAAGTTGTCAGTACCGATCATTGCGACTTCTGGTACGAAGGGGGCATTGGTCCGTGGCAAGAATGGGCCGCCGCTCATCCTGAAGGGGATTGGGTCGAATATGAAGCGCAAGACCCCACCTATCGCCGTCCCGGTAAAGAATTGGGTAAAGATACCTTTGCGAAGATTCCGAATGGTATGCCCGGTATTGAAGACCGCATGATGGTTGATTGGCATCACAGTGTCAATGAAGGCCGTTTGACACCCGAACGTTTTGTCGAACTCCACTGTACCAATCCGGCTAAGATTTTTGGTATGTATCCCAAGAAGGGCACGATCATGGTCGGTGCGGATGCAGATATTTTGGTCTGGGACCCTGATAAAGAACATACTATGAGTGTGGAAACCACCCATATGCGTGTAGATTACAATGTCTATGAAGGGATGGAAGTTCAAGGAATGCCCGTTCAAGTCTATCTACGTGGCAAGAAAGTCGTTGACGGCGAAAATTGGCTGGGTGAAAAAGGTGGCGGTCAATTTATCCACCGTGACCCGTATGCCCCTGTGTTGTAGAAATAAAAAATAATTGACTAGAATGGGAGTTACCCACTTTATCCAAAGTTGTTAGGGTTAGCGGCACAAGGGCCTAAAGACCCTTGTTAGTAGAATCAGACGCGGCATACCCTTATACTGATAAACTGCGTAACTCCTATAGAAAATGGATTTGGCGAACTTGGCAGAAAAAATGAAAACGCGAAACACGAATTTCTGAAGTTTTGGTCAAGCTTTTCCAAAAGCTTGCAAAATCCTTTTTCTAAATATTGTCATCAACATTTTTAAGGACACGGTACTTCACAGAAGCCGTGTCCTGAATCAATTTTTATCAGGAGACAGGTTTAAGAATGACATTAACACATGCTGAATTAGCACAACAGAATAAAGAATTTACGCTCGCCAGTTGGACCATGCAATCGGCGTGGAATCCCCTCTCAATGACTCGCGCTGAAGGTGTTTATTTTTGGGATGCGGATGGCAAACGCTATATTGATTGGTCATCCCAACTCATTAATGTAAATGTCGGACATGGCCATCCCCATGTGGTCAAGGCTATCCAAGAACAAGCCACCAAAGTGACTTATGCTTATCCCGGTATTGCTACCGAACCGCGCGCCAAGCTCGGCGAACTCTTGCGCGAAGTGACTCCGCCGGGACTGGTAAAAAGCTTCTTTACGTGTAGCGGGGCCGAAGCCGTTGAAAACGCGATGAAAATTGCCCGCCTCTATACCGGACGGCAAAAGATTTTGACCCGTTATCGCGCTTATCATGGTGGCACATTTGGGGCTATGACCGCGGGCGGCGATCCGCGTCGCTTGGCCAATGAACCCGGTGTCCCGTGGATTGTCCGGATGCTTGACCCCTATCCTTACCGCAACCCACTCTATCGTGGTCACTCCGTTGAAGAAGGCGAACAAATTCTGGTCGATTTGATTGAAGATACGGTTTTGTTCGAAGGCCCTGAAAATATCGCGGCGATTATGCTGGAAGGCTATAGTGGTTCGAGCGGTATCATGCAAGGCGGCGAAACCTATTGGCGCGGTGTTCAGGCGATCTGCGATAAATACGATATTTTGCTGATTATTGATGAAGTCATGAGTGGCTTTGGGCGGACGGGTGAATGGTTCGGCATTGATCATTATCCGTATGTCAAACCGGATATTATGACCATAGCCAAAGGTTTAACGAGTGGTTATTTGCCGCTCGGGGCCGCGATTGTCAGCGAAGAAATTGCTAACCATTTTGAAGATCATGTTCTTTGGGGCGGTTTAACCTATAGCAATCACACCCTGAGTTGTGCGGCAGGCATTGCCAATATCGAAGTCTACCGCAATGAAGACTTGATTGAAAATGCCCGCGAAATGGGTAAAGTACTCCGTGCAGGTTTAACTGACTTAGCCGAGAGACATCCGAGTATTGGCGAAATTCGCGGCGTCGGGTTGCATCAAGTCATTGAACTCGTCAAGAATCGTGAAACCCGTGAACCGATGAGCGGTTGGAATCAACCCCTCAGTGAACCCATGCGTAAATTGGCTGGCAAATTGCGGGAATTGGGCATGAGTACCTTTGTGAAATGGGATTGGGTATTCTGCACCCCGCCACTGATTATCAACGAAGAACAGCTCAATGAAGGTCTGGGTATTCTTGACGAAGCCCTCACTGAAGCGGATGCCTATGTAGACTAATAGGTGGGGTTTCACTCATCATATCGCGCAACCTTTTTTAGCCCTATATACGAATATCCTAACTTATTTCAAAATTTGGTAAGTTAGGATATTTTTTATAGTTTGCTCATTATTTTACGACTTAATCGAACTATAATGTAAATAACGCTCGACTAAACTTTTACGTATCACAATCTCAGGCATAAACTCAAAATGTATTATTCCTACAAAAATATCCTATAGAACTTCAATTACAAACTATCTGTTTTTGGCTTTGTGAGCTTTCCCAATTCTCAAAATTGTGCTATTTATAAATAATGTATAGTCTAGTTTTTAAAACAATCATACAGGAAAAGAATGTGGGCAAAATTCAGCTTACCGATATTACCCGTGGGATAAATCATCTCAAAATTTTATCCTTAGTAATTGTGCTGTGGTACGCACTCATCTTCAATATTGAGCGCTTCGATTTAAACGGCGAATCTATTATTAATCTGTCCAATGAAGTGTATTTTGTGGTGATACTTATCGGTATCATATATTTGCTCTTTCCGAATATACAACGCATTAATCTTTTCTATACTTTAGCAATTTTCCTCGTTATAGGGCCAATCATACGTCTAAGATTCGGCTGGCAGAGTGTAGATCTCAAAATCTTTCTATCAGAAATTGTGATTGTTGCCGTTACCCTATTCTTATTGCGGACCCTAGCGGCTTATCTGCAAGATGTGGAAGAAGGTATTGATAACATCATCTTGGACGATAACACATCGCACATCTTGTCATTCCAGGAAGCGGAACAACAGATTGTTGAAGAGATGCGCGAATTAACAAAATTAAAGCGCCCAATGACCCTCGTCTACTGCAAGCTCGCCAGCGATGATTCAAATTTT
>JBNLCD010000284.1:0-7291 GCA_050303635.1 Anaerolineae bacterium | reverse complement strand
TACTCAATATCACTTAGAATGCGCTCTCTTAGCTGTTCTCCCCATTGTTTCTGTTCTTCTAAAGTTAGCATTAGTTTGCGTTCCTAGCTTGTGTTGTCAATAAACTAATTGCAGATTAGTTCAATCATAGATCATTTTTCGGAAACTACGCAAAAGTTTTGATTGAATATCTACAAATAATGCCTGTATGTTTTACTTATATTTAGCGGGCAGAAAATCAATAATCAACTCGCGCGCACCAACTTCAACCCACGCCTCCCAGACCGAGACACACCACTGACGAATAGCGTCGTCTCGTGCATGGCCAGCTGGCACGGCGACCACATCCGCGACTCGCATAGCACCACGCTGTTCAGGAAAAGTATATTCCGGCCAAGGGTTGTGTTTCTTCGCGATATCCATATGTGCCAGTTGAACGTCTCGCCCCGTGAAATCTTTTTCGAGGTAGAGATAGAGCCCCAACAAGGCAAAGGTGAGTTTGATGGGCTTCATTTGTTCATCGGCAGTTTGCGCGGCATAGGCATCGACAATATGCTGATGAATAAAACGGCTCTCACCATGTTGCAGGGTATAAAATGCCAGTTCGTCGTAAATTTCTTGTTCGGATGTCATGGGTCAACACTATCTACGTTATAACTAAAAAGGCGCTGTAACTCTATGCGACAGCGCCTTTTTGTAATTTTAAATCACAAATTACGTCACATCCATGCGGAAAAGGTGGGCACTGTTCGCCAACAAATCGACAAAAAGACCATTGTGCGCAATATCATCACCAGAACGAACAAAGGCTTTGTTGTTAATCACATCCCGTAAATACCATGTTCGGCCTGACATATCGCCGAGATGCAAAATCCCTTGCGCACGTTCTTCCGTGAGATTGATCACCACCAGCCGTACATCGTTTTCGCCGCGCCAACAATAGGCGAGCAACTGATGATGGGTGTTGTTATGTTCCCATGCTTGTTGCGCATCGAGCACCACCCATTGCCCATTGCGATAGGTATCATGTTGAGCTTCACGCAACAGCAGATGGAAAAATTCGACCAAATCTTCATCATCGGGTTCAACCGGACGGCGGCCCAACTGTACCGGCAGTTTAATTTTATGACCCTGAAATTGGCCTTCATGCCACAATTTTGCACCGGGCATCGTGGCGATCATCACCGCCGCTAACCAAGCTCGATTGAAGCCAAACGTGGCTTGGGCACGATTCTCATCATGGTTTTCCAGAAAACGGACAAGTTGAGACTGATAATCAAAATGTTGATAGAGCGTCTCTTTCAGGTCGTAAACGGTGCCATGTTCAAATTGATCATAGAGGGATTTGTCGTAGCAATAATCGAAGCCCTGATATTGAAGTTCGGGCTCCATGTGCCAATAGACTTCTGCAATAAATAAGAAATCGGGGGATTGGGTTTTAACAGCGGGAATAATTTCTTGCCAAAATTCAGTTTCGAGCGCATGGCCACCCCGGTCGCCCCACGTCTGACTAAAGACGCTATTCGTCACCAACATCGCCATATCACAGCGCACCCCATCACATTGGGCGGCGATATCCTGCAAGATGTCGATAATCGCTTGGCGCGCCTCAGCATTAAACGCATTGATTTGGGCGGTATCCGTCCATGCGGGGAAATACGGGTCTCGTCCGTGGGCAAAAATGGAATCGCCAACTTTAAAGAAATCGTTACGGCGCTCGCTAAATTCACGCGGCGACCCTTGTAATAAATATTCGGGATGGGCTTCGGTCCAACCATGATCAACAGCAACATGGTTCGGCACAAAATCGAGGATGAGACCTAAGTCAACTTCTTGCAAACGGGCGCGGAGGTCAGCCAGCTCAGCCCGCGTACCCACTTGCGGGTCAACTTCATAAGCATGGACGGCATAGGGGGAGCCGACCACATCCGCATCGGTATAATCCGGCAACACCCGCGCATAGTCGCCTTGTAAGCCCGGATGATTGCGTGCAATGTCAACGCCCGCCGGACTCCGTTGCCAGATGCCCATCAGCCAGATGATATCCACATGATAGCTGGCCAATTGATCAATTTCGGCCTGGGGGATAGAGCCGAGCGTGATCGTTTTGTTATATTTTTGGGAAAGTGCGTAAAGCCATGTCCAAGTGTTTATTTGGTAAATATGCGGCGCTTGGATGTTCATGGGGAACTATTTTTCTCCTGTGCAAAAAAACACAAAAACCCCACTAGTGGCTAGTGGGGTTGTGTGCTGAGAGCCAGACTTGAACTGGCGACCCTTGCATTTTCAGTGCAATGCTCTACCAACTGAGCTATCTCAGCGAACTGTAAAAAAGTATAACGTACAACAAAACTTGTGTCTAGCGTGAATTTAAGGAAATTCCAGAAAAAATCGGAATTCAACATTAGGCAAAAACCGTTTCTACCGTCTCTTCAAGGGATACGCCCCGTAGCTCACTGAAATTTCCTTCCGTGCGCCACAGAACTTCACCCTGTTTATTGACCAAAAATGCATAAATTTCGCGGCGTGAGCCAATTTCTAACTGCTCACAGAAATTTTCAATATCCGCATAGACCACCACGGTTAAGGCCCGTTGCATGGGGTCAGGCACATGAATCCGTAAACTCATGTTGAAAATGCGTTGTTCAAAGGCGTGGCGCTCATTATTAATCGGCAAAGCATAATATTTGAAATTTAGGTAATTCTGCGACAAGAGTTTGCCGAATTCGAGCCATGGATCAATCTGGGACGGTCGATAATCGTAAAAGCTTAAAACAATTAAATTATATTCACCCTCAAATTCATCCGGCAAACTAAAGCGTTTACCAGCGAGATTGTGAGCAATAACAGGTGGAAACTGCATCGGGACTCCTATGTTTAATAATATTTCACGCGCATTTTGTGGAGGCGGTATTTTTATTATTAAATAGGGTGGGTCATTTGTTATCTGCCCTCACCCCCTGACCCCCTCTCCCATATGAAAGGAATAGGAGAGGGGGAACTTGGGTTCCAAATAAAGCATGTTGGCAAATATCGATTTTGCCAACCAGACTTCCCCTCGCCTGCAAGTCGCTCTGCGACTGTCCGTGGGAGAGGGGATGGAGGGGTGAGGGTTATAACCCCTATTTAATTTTTAACTTGCCTATTTCCGCAAAATTGACGGTTTCTAGCCCAAGGGTGTTTTAAAATTATAGATACCATTTTCAATTGGCCAATGCAACTCACAGCCATTGCACACGACCTTTTCAGTTTCTTCAGTCATATCCAGTGAACCACATTCGGGACATTTGAACAAATTACCTGCCAAGTTCGCCGCAGGTTCAGTGCCCGTTGTGATGTTCTTGGTGAAGACACTGGGTGAATAGGTGCCGAGCGCGGCGGTAGGTTGTAACAATTTATCCACGCCGACCATGAGTGATGTGGGCAGAGTACGTTTTAAAATGCCCATGCGTAAGTACGAGAGTGAGAGTTTTTGCTCGGTATTGAAACCCGCTTTACCGAGTTCTTCTAGCATATATTTAGGATGAAAATCAAAATTGAGTTTGATAAATTCAACGGGTTCGAGCGCGTGGGGGTTCCAGTCTTGTTGCTTCAGCAGATGCCGAACAATGGCCTTCAAATTACGCTTATTGGCAAATTCCAGAATAAATGTGCTGTTGGGAGCCAGTGTTTGCCGAATCTGTTGCAAAGCGGCAGGCACATCCGCAAAATGGTGAATCACGCGCACCATGGCCGCGCCATCACAGGCGCCATCGGCAATCGGTAACTTATAGATATTGGCGGCGACAAATTTATAGCGGGGATTATCACCGAGATGGGCGCGCGCTTCTTGCAAAAGCGTGGAGGAGTAGTCAACTAAAATAACCTGATCGTAGGCATCATATTCATTGGTCAGACGGCCAAATCCGGCCCCTAATTCAAGCAGACGTTTGCCGCCTTGAGCTGGCAATAATTTACGCAACGCAACACGTTCGGTTTGGTCTTCATAATCGCGACCTTGACCTTCCCAAAAATCGGTGCGATAACCAGAACCTTCATAATCCATTACTTCGGGGCTTGCGGGTTGACTTGTCAAAGATTTGTCTCCTGCGGATTGGCTTTTTCATCAAGTGCTTGTTTCATTTTATTGAATGATAGCACTCTAGCATGTTCGGCGTTTTCTGCAAGGGCGTGTTGGGCAAAAAGGGTGATGTAGGAAGCAAAAATGCCGATGCCCAAAACCACATAAAAGATTACAAATATTTTACCGAGATTGCTGTGGGGTGCAAAATCACCATAACCGATGGTCGTGAGGGTCATCACCACAAAATAAAATGAATCGAGCCAACCCCAATCTTCGAGTTCATGAAAAGCCACGGTCCCAATTCCCAACATCAGGAGGACAACATAAGTCAAACCGCGAAATTCTTCAGTTTGCCATGCGTTTTGTAGGGTACGAACAATAAAACGACCTAAGCGCCAAATTGCCCATACAATGGGGATAGGAATGGCTAAAAGCATACCGGTGCTCCGGACTTCGTTAGTCAGAAAGGGCGGCTTGATGAAAACCGCCCCTGTTTAGCTAGGTCAGGACAAGATCAACTTGAGTTTTGCTCTATTCAGATGGCGCAAAGGTTGGGAAGGGGGTAAATGTCGGGGTCGGGTTAATGACCGGATTTGACCCACCGTTATTTTGCGTGGTCGTTGTCTCATCATCCTCATTGTCAGAACTTGATCCCTCGCGGACAACACCGGCGGGCGGGATTTCGTCGTACCATTCACGTCCACGTAACGCATCCACGGCAAAATCGCCTGTTTGGCCTAAATCATCCGGCAAAGCATCCAGCAATTCCACATAGGGATTCACCACTTCTTCCAAGCCCGTAAATGGTTCGGAAAGTTCAGTTTCATTGAGGGGAATATCGACGGCCACTATCAATGAAATTGGGATTTGTTGGTCAACTGGCACATCTAAATCGAGCTTGACGGGCAAGACCGTATCTTTGGGCAAGACAATATCCACCGTACCCGTGATCGTTCCGCCACCGCCATCAATGACAAAGACGGCGGGCACCGCATCAATTGTCACATCTTCCGACAGGACGACGTCGGTTTCTTGCTCCAATGGCAAGGTGAAGCTGATCGGAATTTCATCTTCAACGGGCACATCAGCCACAATGCGTGCATCATTCAACTTCTTAAAATTGGTGTGCAGGCCACCTAATAAATCATATTCGACTAAATCATTAATTTGGAAAATGAGAAGCCCCGCCACTAATAAAACCACAATCAAAATAATATTGACGATAAACGACAAGATTATCGCAATATTGCGAAACAGATTCCACGCCTCACGAAACCGTTGCATAGTTGATCTCTCCTCAGCAGAGTATAGTCACTCAAGTTTGAATACTTAGCATAACGCGCCTGCGAGATTCGGGCAAAGGTTATTTTAGGGAAGTTAGGGAATCATTAACGCTTGGTTTTTAAGCTGAACGGGAAGTGCTTTGTAGCAGTATTTATTAAAAGCAAGGTGCGGGGAAACATGTTGAAATTACTAAAACGCAGACCTGCTGTCTCGGCGCTGACAAATTACCCGGCAACAGTCTGGGGGAGCGGGCACTTCTTGCACCCACCTCCGCTCTGCGTTATCATAAAATTTATTAACACAACATCCACCACACCCAAGGAAAATCCACGCCCATGAATCCCGCTGAATTTGTCAAAAAGTGGTCTGCTACCAAACTTAAAGAAACCGCCAGTTCTCAGAGCCATTTTGAGGATGTGTGTCGCTTGGTGGGGCATGATACGCCTGCCGCCAAAGACCCCACGGGTGAGTTTTTTACCTATGAAAAAGGGGTGGAAAAAAGCGCGGGCGGCCAAGGGTTTGCCGATGTGTGGTATGACGGCCATTTTGCCATCGAATATAAAGGCAAGGGCAAATACAAAGATTTAGACGGAGCCTATCAACAATTGCTCCAATATCGTGAACGGTTGAATAATCCGCCGCTGTTGGTGGTGTGTGATATTGAAAATTGGGAGATTCACACCAATTTCCCCAACACCGAAAAACAAGTCTATCGCTTTACCAATACGGAGTTGGCAGACCCCAAAATTTATAATTGGGTGCATGATCTCTTTTTCTATCCGACCAAACTGCATCCGCATCGCAACACGGAGCAAGTCACCGCCGTCGCCGCTGAAGGATTCCAATTGTTGGCGGATAATATGCGCGATTTCAAAGCCGATCCGGAACGCATTGCGCATTTTCTGACCAAGATTGTGTTTTGTCTTTTTGCCGAAGATATTGGCCTGTTGCCCGCCGCGCCCAATAGCGAATATGGCATTTTCACCGAGATTATTGAACAGACCCACGCACAGCCTGAACGCTTTGGCCACTATGTGCATGAATTGTTTGAGGCGATGGCGCAAGGGGGCGATGTTTTATTCCAGCAAATCCCCTATTTCAACGGGAATGTATTTGATGATTTGAATGTGGAGCGGTTGACGGCCACCGCTCTGCTCAAACTGCGGGATGCGGCGCGTTTGAATTGGCAATCGGTGGAACCCGCTATTTTCGGGACGTTGTTTGAACGGAGCCTTGACCCCAATAAGCGGGCGCAACTGGGGGCGCATTACACCAGCCCTGATGATATTTTGTTGATTATCGAGCCCGTTTTGATGCAACCCCTGCGTCGCCAATGGGATGCGGTGCAAGCCCAAGCCGAACCCCTGCGCGCTGACTATGAAGCGGCGACCACCAAGCGGGATCAAATCGATCTGGCTAATACGTTGCTGGCCTTACGCGATGAGATGCTCAAAGCGTTGCGCACCGTGACCGTGTTGGACCCCGCCTGTGGGAGTGGTAATTTTCTCTATATGGCTTTACGCGCCTTGCTTGATTTAGAAAAGGAAGTCATCAAAGCGCCGTTTTTTGCCGGATTGGACGACGAGCCCGACCCGCAAGTGCATCCGGTGCAACTCTATGGCATCGAGCTCAACCCGATTGCGCACAGTTTGGCGAGTATTGTGGTATGGATTGGTTATATTCAGTGGCGTTTTGAAAATGGTTATTGGCATTTTACCGAGCCGTATTTGACGCGTTTGCAGGATAATATCCGCCAGATGGATGCGATTTTGGCCTTTGATGCGGATGGGAATCCTTTTGAACCGGAATGGCCTGCTGTCGATGTAATTGTCGGCAATCCTCCGTTTTTAGGTGGCAATAAGATTCGTGGTGAATTAGGTGATTATGTTGATGTCCTTTTCGATCTTTATGATGATAGGGTTCCTCCTTTTGCTGATTTAGTATGCTACTGGTTTGAAAAATCAC
>JBNLCD010000283.1:0-7303 GCA_050303635.1 Anaerolineae bacterium | reverse complement strand
CTGAATAATTCGGTGCCAACGTGCTGGCAATTCTTGCAGGCCATATTCCCCCGCACCAACTTTTGATGTGATCGTGTGTTCTGCAAATGTATAAAATAGGCGCAATACTCCTAACACGGTCCACGCAATGCCATCATCTGTGAATAACCAACTGATACGACGCGGATTCCGTGTGAAACGTCGCCAATAAGTATTTAGATTCATGTGCATAGCGTTTAACAAACTATCCCAATTAATCTCGATCTTGAGCGTTTGGGGGTCCGGCCCAAGCAAAGCGATGCCATGATTTTTCAGAATCCACCACGTCACCCAGCCGCCATCAAATTCACCGTTTGGATTGAGTTCACCATTAAAACGCGGATGCGCTTGAATCTCAGCCGGTGATTTGCCAATATCTTGGACAGGTAGATAATCTCCATCGAGTTGCCATTGTGGATAGTCTTTGGCTAATTGACGATGGATGGCGTTAATTTTGGCATAATCGGCGGGAGTGCTGGGCTGTTTCAGAATCGTGAGGAAATCAATATCGCTGTGGGCAGGGTCAAATGCGCCCAAAGCCAGCGAGCCATGCAAATAAACACCATATATTTCCTCAGCGAAATGAGATTCCAGCAGATCAATATAGTCGTCAAGCAAGGGTTGAATAGGCGCGGGAATATCCAAATCGGGATGCTTTCTAGCCAATGTAGACGATAGGTAAGTATACTCCGCAACGTTAACAAAATCATAGGATGCCGAAAACCCAGCTATCCGATGAAATGACAGCCAGGTTCTGGAATGTACTAAGGTGGATGTGCTGGGCTTAGGAGACCTGTAACATATGCGAAACGCCAAAAATATCAAATATTTGGGACTGTACTTGTTCAGTCGTCCCGTTGATAACGGCGACGCCTTCGGTAGATTGACCAACCGTGACGCGCAAGGGACGGTCGGCAGTCGGCGTTTGAATCAAGTCGACAATGAGATCCGCAACTTCTTGAGGTTGAGGGGCATCGGGAGCTTGAAGCATTTGCGCATAACCTTCGCCAAGCTGTTGCACCGTTTCCGCAACACTCCCATATTGGGCAATACGATTAACATCTTGCGGCAATTGGCCATCCGTATAAAAGCCATCTGTCAGATAACCCGTGGGTTCGACAATCACAGTATCAATCCCTAACGGGGCTAAATTGTAGTGATAACTTTCAGCCAAGGCTTCCGTGGCGAATTTTGACGCGCTATAGGTGCCCATTGTCGGCACAATCATGCGACCGAGCGCACTCGTAACATAAACGAGGAGGCCTGAATTTTGGGCCCGCATATGCGGTAACACAGCCCGATTGACACGGTGAATCCCCAAAACATTGACATCAAACAGACTGGTCAGTTGGGCCGTGGTAAAAGCTTCATTGACGCCAAATGCGCCAATACCGGCGTTGTGAACCACAACATCTAGCTGGCCCGCTGATTTGATAATGGTCTCCACCGCTTGCTCAATTGACACCTCGTCAGTTACATCAAGCTCAACCACATCGACGGCGTAGCCTTGAGCGCGGGCCCATTCTTGCAATTCACGCGCTTTATCAGCATTTTTGCCGTTGATGTTGCGCATTGAGGCAAAAACATGATGTCCTTTTGTGGCTAAGGTGCGAACCGTTAACCAACCAAAACCACGACTACTACCTGTTACGAGTACCGTTGAATTTTCCATGAGTCCTGCGCTTCCTTTTTTACGAATGATTGACAAATGGCAGTCTAACAATGTAGTCTCTAAGGGTCAAGTAGGCAGTATAAGGTACCATAGGTACCTTTTAGTTACCATGAGAAATGCGAGGCGTGCAATGCTAGAATTACCGGTTGAACATAGCATCTTAGATAATCGATGCCCATCCAATCAGGTTTTGGAGATGATTTCAGGGAAGTGGACGGTGCTTGTTGTTTATGCTTTGTCGAGAGGCATGATGCGTTACGGAGAATTGCGACGGTTGATTCATGGTATTTCGAAAAAAATGTTGACGCAGACCTTGCGTGAATTGGAGCGCAATGGTCTGGTTGATCGCAAAGTCTATGCGGTGGTCCCGCCCAAAGTTGAATATACACTCAGTCCGCTGGGTGAAACGCTCGTGGCCACACTGTCCGGTATTTGTAATTGGGCCGAAGCGCATTTAGATGAAGTGGTTGAGGCCCAAGCCGTTTATGATGCCGCGCAAGCGCTTGAAGAGGATGAATGAAACAAGTTAAATTAAAAAGCCCCGATAATGACCAAATCGAGGCTTTTTAGGAGGATTTTTCCAATGCGCGTCAAGTAAGTTAGTTGTACCGATGGTTGTTAAGCTCTGGATTCAAGCGGCTCACAACCTCAGATAGATTCCGGAAATCGAGTGTTTTACTAAAGATATAGTCTGTATATTCTTCGCCAACAATATCCATGCTCTTGGTATCAGCCAGCAAGATAATTTGGGTATGCCGAGACCGGTTCCAAACACTCATGAACTCAGCGAGGACATCGCTGGTTAAGTCTGGATGTTGCATATCAAGGACGAGAATTGAGGGCGGTGATGTTTTCACTTGGTCCAATGCTTGGTAACTATGCATGGGTGTAATTGGTGAAATACCATGCAACTGGAACATTTTTTGTAGCGCAGTTTTTGCACTATGGTTTTCAACAAGAATGAATGCGGTTTGAGGTAACATTGGTTTCACCCTAAAATTTACATAGCTGTTATTGCCTTTAGCATAACCTTTACAAATTTAATTCAAATTAATGAAATGTATATAAATTGTTTTTCTTTATATTCGAATTAAGTCTATATTTATTCTTGGCTTAATATTTTCAATTAAATTACTTTCCTAAACATGTATGGCGAATCGACCGCGTAGGTTGGTATTCAGTAAGATCCGCATTATCATTAAAGAGATTAATTTGTGCAAAATCGAAGTTTGCAGTAAAACCAATGGTGAGGAGACTCATCTGTGCACTAACAATGCAAATTGAGTTATGGGCAGATTATTAATTAATGAGGATCATTGTATGAGCACACACCTATCCGACAACATTTACAATCATCTCGTTAAAGCACTGCAACGTCTCGATATTTCGTTGTTGGATTTATCTGAGGCCGATTTAAAGGCTATTCGGGTGCGCGTCGCCAATAATTATCAAGTCTTTCCGGGCCAAATGCCACCCTCGGCACCCGCGACTCAAGTCATTAAGGTTATGCAACACTACCGCATTAATCTGTTGTCGTACCGCGAATTTCTAAAAAAATTAGAAGAAGAACCCGCTAAGCCGCAATATCATATTTCTGAACATCCTTTTGAAGATATTGGCGACATCATGGAACGGACCCAATGTTTTGTTGGCGAAATGCGGTTGCAGGTCATCAACGCAATTATTGGCTATTTGACCCGTGACAATATGAATGCCATGAAGTTTCAATATGTGCTCGAACATTATGGGTATATTGATTTAGTTGAAAAACTCTTGGAAGCGGGCATCACGGATGAGCATTTTTATCAATACATCAAGGTTTACCATATGGTGGCTATTCCTGAATAATCTGGCGTACCATGCCGACTGAAGAACCCAAACTTCGCACCAGTGATGTTGCTCAACAATGTGGTGTTTCTCTAAATACGGTTCGCCTCTACGAATCTTTGGGCTATTTGCCACCCGTACCCCGGGCGGCGAATGGTTATCGTCAATTTCAACCGAAGCATGTACGGCATGTCAAACTGGTTAAAACTGCGATGCAGTGCACTTGGGTCGGTGGTTCCATTCGTCAACAAACCCTCCAGATGCTTATCATTGCCGCACAAGAAGATTATGTCTCCGCCCAGAACTTAGCCACTGAGTTACAAAACATGATTGGTAGCGAACAAGCTCAAGCGGAAGCGGCTTTGCAAATTCTCGAACAATGGGTGGAAAGTCGTGAATTTGAGACCGAAGCATGTCCTTTACAAATTGGCGATGCGGCGCGACGATTGCGGGTCACTGCCGATGAATTGCGCAGTTGGGAACGCAATGGATTGTTGACGGTGCCTCGGGCGGCGAATGGCTATCGTCTCTATGGTCAATATGAAATCAATCGTTTAGTCGTGATTCGAGCGTTAAGGCGCGCACGTTATAGCATGATGTCCATTTTGCGCTTACTCCATCATTTAGATAACGGCGACACAACCGAACTGCGTGAAATTTTAGATACACCACCCCTTGATAATGACCTCGAAACCTATCCTACCGATAGCTGGTTATCGACACTTCAACGGATGAGTAAAGCCGCAATGCGCATTCAAAATATCCTCACTGATTTAGCAAACCCTCCATAAGCCCACCAAGGTTTTATAATTGAATTAAAGAGTGCGCACTCTCCATCATTTGATCAATCAATTTGTGGAGGAAAACTCTAAAAATGCTGAAGATCAACTCGCGTGTCATGACCCATTTAGACGTGCTGGTGAATCAAATTGGGGCACGCCCTGCCGGAAGTTTAGCCCATCGTCGGGCCGCAGAATATATCCGTACCCAATTTCAAGAATCGGGTTTAGAACTCAGTGAAGTGAGCGTCGATTTTCCCGAGTGGACGTTACAGTTTGCTCAATTACAGGTCGCGGGCCAAGATTTACCGCTGGATGTCAATCCATTTTCACCAGCGTGTGATATTGATGGCGAACTTATTGCCGTGAGCACCATTCCGGAACTGGCCGAGGCGGATATCACCGGTAAAATTACGCTACTCTACGGAGAATTGGCGAAAGCACCTATTTTCCCCATTAATTTTGAGCCGATTCAATTTGAACGTGATCAAACCATTAATCGTTTGTTGATGGAAAAACAATCAGCGGCAGTGCTGACCGTGAATTTGCATCCATGGCGACGTATCCATATTTTTGAAGATGAGGATTTCCCAATACCATCGGCCACTATTTCAAGTGAGGTCGGGCGCGAACTTTTGACCCGCCAAGGTGATGTCGTCCAGTTAAGTATTCAAACCAAGACCCAGCCGACCCAAATTCAAACGATTATCGGCAAAACCAAGCCCCAACATACCCAGCGCATCGTGATTTGTGCACATTATGACACCAAAGTCGGCACACCCGGCGCTTTTGATAATGGGAGTGGCATGGCCGCGGTTTTGGCACTGGCGGAAGATATCGCCACTCAAAATTTGGGCGTTGATTTGGAATTTGTGGCGTGGGGGGACGAAGAATATGGTGCGCACACCGATGGCGTCTATGTTCGGCAATTTGGTCATGAATTTGATCAGTTGCTGTGTGCGATCAATCTCGATGGAATCGGGTTGGCGCTGGAAAATACGACACTGACGATGTTGGCCCATAGCCCCGCTTTTGAAGAAGTGGTGCGGGATGTTCAGGCCAATTATCCGGCGGTGGTTTGGGTTGAGCCATGGGTGCAAAGTAACCATTCAACCTTTGCTATGCGCAAGGTGCCGAGTTTGGCGCTGACTTCTTTGACATGGGAGCGGGCGCATCAGGGGGATGACAGCATGGATTGGCTGAGTGCGACTAAACTTGATGAAGCAATGGCACTGGTTCAGGAAATTATCCACACGATTCAAAATTATTCACCTGATTGGACGCGTGCGTAAAATTTAAGTGAAATATCGAGGGATGCTCTGGAGGAAGAGTGTCCCTCTTCCTATGTGTCGTCTGATTAGCGCGGTAGGCTTTAGCGCTTTTCTAGAACCTTATTTTAGTTTCGATTCCCTATAACTTGACCCATAACAAATTAGCGTCGCAACTGGTAGGGAAAAATCTATGTATTTTTCCGTTTTGGAATGAAGAAAGTCACGGTCTATTTCAGAATAATATCCTCACACCGATGAATTCCGGTCGCATCAAGATTATTGGCAATTTCTGCGAGAGTTTGCCCTGTTTCGGGATGCACATAATCCGGGGCGATATCAGCCAACGGGCGCGCTATATAAATTTGACGCACGATATCTTGATCGGGGATGTGCCACGGTTTTGCGCCATAATCAAAAATTTCGTCATTCCACAGCACAATATCGAGGTCAATCGTGCGCGGTCCACTCGGATTATGTGGGTCCCGCACGCGTTTGAGTTCCGCTTCAATCTCCCGCAAAATAGTCTTCACATTGACGGGTGTTAAATCCGTTTCGAGGCAAACTGCCGTATTTAAGAAAGCAGGTTGATCTTGAAACCCGACAGGTGGGGTTTCATAGACCGGGGCGATGTGTTGAACGCTAAAATGCTTTTTCAGATGATGGATGGCGGCCGGCAGATGAACCAACGGTTCAATATTGGAGCCGAGCGAGAGATAAGCAATTGACATGGCATGTCTTTCTAATATTTTTCTAGTGTAATTTTTAGGCCAGTAGGCCAGTCTAATTAAGGAACATAAGAATTTTCTTTGAAATAATGTCTTTTACTTGGAGTACCATCCAAATCGTCGTATGATTGTATCAGTTTTGTATAAGGAAGTGTGAGGGCCGAAACTCATGACAAGTTTCAATGGTAGCACAAACGGTAACGGGGCGTATAATAATGGTAACGGAAACGGGCATAATGGTCACAGTCATGGGCCAACCCATTTGCTCGAACCGAATGTACTCGATCAATTTGACTTGGACTTAAATCACGTGCAAAACAGTGTAGCGCTTGAAGAAGCCGTACGCACTATTCTCGATAGTGTCGGCGAAGACCCGGATCGTTCTGGCTTGGTGGGGACTCCCGACCGTGTCGTACGCATGTATAAAGAATTGCTCGAAGGGTATCATATCAACCCGGAAAAGCTGATCAACAATGCCCTCTTTGATGTTGAATATCAAGAAATGGTCATTGTACAAGATATCGATTTCTTCAGCCTGTGTGAACACCACATGCTTCCCTTCCACGGGCGTGCACATGTCGCTTATATTCCGAGCAATAAGGTGATTGGCCTCTCCAAGATTCCGCGCATTGTGGATATGTTTGCGCGGCGCTTGCAAGTCCAGGAACGCATGACGCAACAAATTGCCAATTTCCTGATGGAAGCGATCAATCCGATTGGGGTGGCGGTGGTGGTTGAAGGTGTGCATATGTGCTCAATGATGCGTGGTGTCAAGAAAGCCAATTCGTGGATGACAACCAGCGCAATGGTGGGTATATTCGAGGAAAACGAAAAGACGCGCGCCGAATTTATGGCACATTTGCAACGTCCCCGCAATTTTTAGGTTCGTTGCCGAGCAAGACTACAGCAATTTGTAGCCTGACAAATGAAATGATCAAAGCACAGTCCCCGCCGACTGTGCTTTTTAATATTGATGGGTTCGGATAAAACCTTATCTGAGGGACGAGACTT
>JBNLCD010000282.1:0-7338 GCA_050303635.1 Anaerolineae bacterium | reverse complement strand
GGATCACTCCATACCGCCAATTCACACCACTGCATACTGAGGGTGTCCATTTTGGTAGCATTGCTATCCATGAGCAATAAACCCAGTCGCCAAGCGGCGGTTTCCGGTGCCCAGCCCAATACCACGCGGGCAATCTGAGCAGGGGCTAAGGTTGCGCTAGGTAAATCTCGCACCTCGGCAAAATATGGATGAGCGATGAGGCCCTCTGGTGTAGCACGAATAAGCGATGTCGGTGTTGCTAATTCAGTGCTCACGAGTTGCCAATTATCAGCACTGAACTGTATCGTCAAATGATTATCTGCTGAAATTTGATTGGGTGCGTAATCCATAAGATTGTTCGCTATTCCTATAAAGGGTGATTATATTGCGCCCGCTATTGTACAGCATCCGTCAAGGGATTATAAGTCGCGAGATATCTTCGTTTTTTATTTTGCTGTGGATTGGCGCACGATTTCGGCATAATCCGTGGTCTGTGGCAATCCACGGAGTGCTTGCTCTAGAATTTCGGGTGGTTTTCTCAGTTTACGGGTTGTCAGATCAAGCCACCCACCTTCTGAAATAACTGTCGCACTCAATTCACCATCCGCCTGATAAATATTGTTCTGTAATTTAAAGCGAACGCCATCGGCACTGAGGCCACCTACACATAAATCGACGGTAATTTTATCTAATAAATGCAGTTCCCGATAATATTTCAATTCATCTCGAAAAACCACAGGCCCCAATTGGTAGTCGTTAAATTTATCAGGGGCAAAACCACTCATTGCGAAAAATTTAATGCGCGTATGAATGGCATATTGCATGTAGGCATAGTTTTTCATGTGTCGGTTGGCATCTAAATCGGACCAACGAATTTCATATTCAGCACGAAATGGCTGAGCTGTCATGCGCTCACTCCTCAATATTGTGTTATGCTGGTCAAAACTAATCTTATTTTCTAATAAACTTTATATTTTGTCATGCGCAAAAATAATGTATATTATATTAAACGGACTATAGTCCGTTTAATATAAAGGAGGATTACCATGCAAATTTCGGGGCTTCATCATGTCACATCAATCGCCAGTGACCCCCAGGCTAATATCGACTTCTATACCCAAGTCTTAGGTTTACGTCTCGTCAAAGTAACGGTAAATTTCGACGCGCCCGATGTCTACCATCTCTATTATGGTGATGCCACTGCTACACCCGGTAGTATTCTCACCTTTTTCCCATTTCCCGGCGCAGGTCGTTTTCGTCCGGGGGTAGGACAAACCAATGCAACAGCCTTTGCCGTGCCGGTAGACAGCTTAGATTTTTGGCGCAAACATCTCGCAGAAAATCAAGTTGAATTTACTGAATCTGAACGGTTTGGTGACACGGTACTGAGCTTCACCGACCACGACAGCACAGTACTTGAACTAATTGCCGATAAACGGGCCGCCAATTGGACAGAAAATGTAATGGATATGCCAACCGTTTCGGCTGAACATGCGATTCGGGGCTTTCATAGTGTCACACTCTGGCATTCCAATCTTGCTCCCACCGAATATTTACTGACTGACATCTTTGGATTGCAGAAAATCGGTGAAGAAGGCGACCGGACGCGTTATCAAGCACAAAGTGAGGATCTGGCACGAACAATTGATATCGTCACCAAACGGGCCACAACGTATGCTACAGGGGGCGCGGGGAGTGTTCACCATGTGGCATGGCGGGTACCCGATGATCCAACTCAAGCGCAATGGCAAGAACATCTGCTGAAGCAAAATCTAGGCGTAACACCTGTCAAAGATCGGCAATATTTCCATTCGATCTATTTCCGTGAACCGGGCGGCGTTCTCTTTGAAATTGCAACCGATAATCCCGGTTTCACTTGGGATGAAGATCTCGCCAATTTGGGACAAGAATTAAAGCTTCCGCCGTGGCTGGAAAGTCAACGGGAACAAATCGAGGCCCATCTATTACCCATTACCCGTCCACGTTTAGACATGGCAGGTGAATAATGCCGAATCAACCTCAAGCATTTCCGGGGCCGCACCAAGGTCAATCCGTTTTAGCGACGGGCGAACCCTTAAACTCGGCTGAAGCAGTGGTGATTATGACACATGGAC
Organism: Anaerolineae bacterium; assembly: GCA_050303635.1. Taxonomy (GTDB): domain Bacteria; phylum Chloroflexota; class Anaerolineae; order Aggregatilineales; family J027; genus JAKEEQ01. The sequence continues at coordinate 5,245 of JBNLCD010000282.1, read as the reverse complement.
GCGGTGATTCTGCCCAGAACTTTCTTGGACTAGCCGCCGAATTTTCGCAGGAGAAAGTGGCTTATCTGGCGCTTCAAGCGGCGAATTTCACGTGGTATCCACAAAGTTTTCTATCACCACTGGCGGCCAATGAACCTTATCTATCATCGGCGCTCGTATTTTTGCATGATACTGTTCAGCATGTGGTCGCCCAAGGCATCCCGGCGGAGAAAATTATCTTCATGGGCTTTTCGCAAGGTGCTTGTCTAGCGCTCGAATATACCGCCCGCAATGCTCAACAATACGGGGGTGTGATTGCGTTTAGTGGTGGCTTAATTGGTCCTGAAGGAACATCCCGTGATTATGAAGGTGATTTAGCCAATACGCCTGTATTTCTGGGATGTAGTGATGTTGACCCGCATATTCCGCTACAACGTGTCCAAGAAAGTACCCAAATCATGACGAAATTGGGTGCTCACGTTGACGAGCGTATCTATCCTGGTATGGGCCATATGCTCAATCGTGATGAACTTGAAGCCGCACAAGCGATTATCAATCAAGTCCTTAGCTAAACAAGATAAATAGCCTTTCCAGCGTTACTGGCGGAGAGGCTATTTTCAGTTGCTCCCCAAAACACTACTTTCAATTTTAAATTGCTACTTTTTCCCTTATCCATCAGAAAAACCCCCATTTATTAGGGATGGGCGATTTGGTTTATCTGCCTTAATCTAGCTTTTACAATAATTTTTCATCCAATAAAGTGAAAGCTGTTATTAACTGATGCCTGAATTAGAATTAGGTCCAGATAGTCCTTTACAGTCAAATCCCAAAGTCTATGGTGCTGTTGCGGCAGTTGTTGGACTATTACTCATTATATTTGCTATTTATCAAGTTTATACATGGCAACAAATGGAAACATGGCCATCCACATCGGGAACTATTACTGAATCTCGTGTCCGTGTGCGGGCTGAAGGTGATGGCAAACGCAATTATTCACCAGCAGTCAAATATGTGTATCAAGTGAACGACAAAAATTATCTTGGGGAAACGGTTGAACCGGGCCAAAGCCTCTGTCTTGATACGCTATGTTTGGACTTGCGGACGTCGATAACAACGCGTTCCAAAACTGAGGGACAAGCTTACGCAGAACAAACAACTAAAAAATATGCAGAAGGCACGACGGTAACGGTCTATTATGATGAATCAAATCCGGATAATTCGGTACTTGAGCGTGATGATTTAAGCCCGCTTACTGTAGGTGTTGGATTTACAGGTCTCGTTTTATTGATCTTGGGCCTGTATCCCCTTTTACCTGAATAGTCTGAGCACGGAGTTGGTGGAGCTGTCTACAGATACAGTTCCACCAATTTTTATCTATAAACTTTCAACACCAGTTAAGCTAATGGCTAAAAGTAAGCCTAAGGCAATCGCCAGTGAAATGAGGGTGCCCATCAACGCGCGGGTAATGCCCGTGACACTATGTCCTTTGATAATATCTTCACCAGCATTAATTAATGGCACACCCGGCACCAATAACAACACCGAAGCCGCTAAAACTGTATCGACATTCTCTAGCAATCCAAGGATTCTGGGTAAACTGGCCAGTAATCCGGCAACAAAAGCAGTCGCAATCACAGTTAAGTATGTATTGAAATGCCGTTGGGTCAATTCCTGACGGACAATCATCGCAACGGTGGCGGCAAACCATGTCGCAAAGAAAATCGGCGCATCACCGCCAAAAAGCTGGCTAAAAGCACCGCATGATATACCAACCATCCCCGCTACTAACCAGCGATTATAGGGACGTTCAAGCGTATCAATCCATTCTAATTCGGCGCGCACAGCTTTGCGGTCCATCTCACCCACTTCGACCCGTCGACTTATCTCATTAATGGCACACACCACGCCTAAATTGACGGTCATGCCAACGACGCGCCGAACTTTGGTCCGAAATTCAATTCCACTCGATGTTGTGGCAATGATAGCGTTGGGTGAAACCAAAATGTCTAGCCAATCACAGCCTAAACCTGTTCCTAAACGGTGAACGGTTTCTTCAACTCGCTGACTCTCAGCACCATTATGGAGCAACATCTGGCCAGCCCACAAAGTTAAATCAATAACATCCCGTAATGTTTCTCTGTCTAACGGCGGTTTAGCAATTGAATTAGTTACCATACATTCTCAGCCATTGTGTAACAAAAGGATTGGTTTGGCGTTCTCGGCCAATCGTTGTCGCTGGACCATGCCCATTATAAACAGTGAAATCATCACCCAGCGGCAACAGCTTATTCGAGATCGATTTCATCAGGGTTTCATAATCCGCGCCGGGGAGATCGGTGCGCCCAATACTGCCTGCAAATAGGCAATCGCCGCTAAAGACGGCATTTTCGCTCTCCAAAATAAAACTCACATGGCCGGGGGCATGACCGGGTGTAAAAATAGTCTCAAGTCGAATGCTATCCACTTCAAAAACATCACCATCTTGAATATAACTATCCGGTTTAGCTGGTGGCGCTGCTTTGATGCCATACGCACGCGCGACTTCTTGTGATTTTTCCAGAAAGCTAAGATCAGCTTCGTGAATACGAAAAGGTGCTTGGGTAAAGTCTTTAAGGGCTTGAGAGGCTAGTACATGATCAAAATGCCCATGGGTGGCCAATATTTCTTTGACAGTGTAATTTTTTTCCTCTAACAGATTGATAATCTGGTAAGGTTCGTCGGATGGATCAATTAAAATGGCATTGTGGGTGTCTTCATCCGCAATAATATAGGCATTCGTTGGTAACATACCCAATGCCATCATATGAACTTGAATACTCATCATTATTTCTCCCTGAAATGCTTTGATTTATTGTAAGACAAAACATCATGCTCTCTGTTGGTGAATTAGCATAATGTTGGCAGAGGCTTGTCTTAGCTATAAATCACCCTCTGATTATGTTTAGATATCTATTATAGCTAGCTCTCTTTACTTTCCCCATGTATATTTGATTATGAGAAAAAGGGAGCGCTAGGGCTCCCTTTTTAGCTAAGCATAGATATTTTGAGCTTAGTCCAGCTTTTGCGTACGCAAATCTTGGCCTTCGCGTAGGATTTTTTCCCAAGACATGCCTTGTTCAATAATCTCCATGCCTGCGCGTTTATAGAGTCGGGTTGCGCCAGAAAGATTTGTCGCATCGACCACCAGTGTTACTTTATGCCGACCGAGTTTCTGCAATTCGCGGAACGAATGATATAACAGAGCCAGCGCAATCCCTTGGCGTCGATAGGAAGCTTTCACTCCCAGCATATCGACATGACCTTCGGTGTTGTCCCCCACAACTGTTGGGAAACAGAGTGAGACTCCCGCAATTTCATCCCCATCCATCGCTAGATACCAATACGTTGGATCAATATGCTCGTAGCTTTCTGTCCAATTCTTGAAATCCTGAAACCCGATTTCTTCGTCTTGCTCAACATAGCCCCAATGATCTCGAAAAATCTCATCAGTTGCCCGATAAACTTGACGAAGATCATTGATTTCAGGGAAGGGTTTGACAACAATATTCTCAGGCCAAATTGGTTCAGGAATCTCTTGAGCTAGGTCAATGCTCATCCGATAATTGCTTCGAATATGTTGATACCCCCGTGCTTCTAGATCAGCAATAGCTGATGTATCGGTGCTTTGACACCAATACATCATGGCAACTAAAGCGTCTTCGGGTGCACGTTTGAGATTTTCTTGTGCTAAATTTTCACCCCATTCCATCAAGACTTGTCGATAGAGTTGATCCTCCACATCAGGCGATATCGCCACTTGAAAATCAGAATTCACATACGGTGGATGATTCCAAATGGCCAAGTAAGCAATCACTTTTTGCTCATTATTCACAATCAGTCGAATATCACGGTTCATATCTATGCTGGGTTCACTTAGCATAGATTTTACAGAAGCTGGTGTATAATCCGTCCGGTTAACCAAATGATACATATGGGCATTCATTAATTCGGCAATACCTTCAGCATCATCTAAAATTGGTGGCCGCAGACTAAAGCCATCTGGTAAAACTTCTGTCATTTGCTTATCCCACCTTCTGACATTATTGATCTAATTCTTGCGTGCGATAATCTTTACCTGCCCGCAAGATTTTTTCGAGCACCATGCTGTGTTCAATGACGCGCATCCCTGCTTTTTCGTAGAGACGCGTGGCTCCAGTGAGGCTACTGGCATCGACATCCAATGTAACTTGTTCCCGCCCCAAGTCCTTGAGCGCACGGAAAGAATGATGGAGTAAGGCCAAGGCAATTCCTTGGCGTCGCCAGTTAGAGCGAACTCCTAAGGTATCGACATAACCAACTTTTTCTTGCCCGATTAAATAGGGTAAACATAGCGACATCGCCGCAATTTCATCTCCATCCATCGCCAAAAACCAGTAGTTCAAATCCATGTTGGGCGATGTTGCTATCCAGTGCTCAAAATCTTTGATACCTTCTTCTTCGGGTGGTGAAACATAACCCCAGTGGTCTTGGAAGGCTTCATCAACCGCCCGATAGACTTTCGGCAAATCCTGTAACTCAGCCATTGTAACAATGTTGATATGCTCTGGAAATTGAGGTTCTGAGATATCTTGATCTAAATCAATGCCCATACGATAAAAACTTCGCGTTTGCTTATAATCATGTGCTTTGAGATAGTCAATTGCCGCTGTGTCATTGTTAAGACACCAAGAACCAATATCAACTTGCGCATCCGCCGGTGCACGGTCAACATTGACCTGCGCCACTGCTTCGCCCCAATCCATCAATATCTGACGAAATGGATAGTTTTCTTCATAATCTGGATGGATGCGGATAACAATATCTGTTTCAATGTGTGGTGATGAGTTCCATAAACCTGTATAGGCAATTACCTCATCCCGTGCATTAAGAACAATGCGTGTGTCACGTTCCATTTCTATGTTTGGATCGGTTAAAATACCTACCATTTTTTCGGCTGAAAAACTGGTGCGTCCCACAACGACTTGTAAATAGGCATTGATGCAATCGGCAATGGATTGGGCATCATCTACTGTCGCTGGACGCATTGTAAATCCAGTAGGTAAAACAGCTTCAACTGATACATTTTCTTGTTGCATGATTAGTCCTTACGATGGTGCTTGCGTAAATCTTAGTCTTCACGCAAGATTTTTTCCAAAATTAGTGTTTCCTCGGCGACGTGCATTCCAGCTTTTTCATAAAGGCGGGTGGCTCCGGTTGCATTTGAACCGTCGACGGTTAGTGTCACATG
>JBNLCD010000281.1:0-7361 GCA_050303635.1 Anaerolineae bacterium | reverse complement strand
TCATCCACCCTGTGACACCATAGACTTCAACTTGCCACAGCCGTTGATCGCCATAGCCTGCCGTGCAAATAGGTCCGCCAATAATGGTTACTTGGGCACCATCAGGCAGAATCCCTTCAATAAAACGCGGCGGATTCACATGTTTATAAATAGTCGCACCATATGTTAGGTGTAAATGGCCTGTCATCCCAATTTCTAGATCTGTTGGGCTACAAAATTCAGCACTCAGGACTGACTCATTTTCGGGCACAAGCTGAGGTTGACTGACGCCTTCGACTAAATACCATGCTTGGCTCCCCCATGCGATACTTTGGGCTGATTCAACGGGTAATATTTGCGTTGGGCCATCGGCACGCACCAGATTCAGCGCACCATCCGCATAATAAACCGTCGCATCCCCCGCACTATTTACAGCCAAGGGATGGTTGGGAAAATAGCCTTCAACTTCAGCTAATTCGTTGCTGTCGGCATCTAATAAACGCCATTTTTCATCTGGCAGATCGTAACGCCACCGCAATGAGTCGGGTTGGTCGGTGCGTAATTCAACAGTCGCATCTGTTTGCGGTTCCGTGACTTTGGTGATCGGGTTGAACAAATCCAGTTGGGCATAATCGCGATAATAGAGGCCGAGATAAGGTCCCGCCGGAGTTTGCACGTCTAAATAGACAATGAGGCCTGTGCGATAGCCTTCACCCAACATAATACGGACGGCCTCATCTGAGTAGATGGCGTTGACCCAAATACTCACTTCGGCTCCCGCCGTCACCGATTGGATGGCGTATAAATTGCCTGAAACATAAGGTGTTGGCACAAAATACATGCCTGCATCGACGCCGCCCGTAAAACTGCGGCGAAACGAACGCTCATTATCGTTGCGGTAATCGATAACAACGCGTGGCTCAACAATGTCCTCATAATCCGTGCCTTCGGGCTGAACAATTTCACCCTGCCACCACACTAATTGTTTACCATTACTCGACCACATGAGTTCACTGCGGACAAAATTTGGTTGATTGGTAATATTACGCAGTTCACCGTTGATATTGATGATGTATACATCGCCGCCTTCATAATCTTGACCGGATTCATAACCGCCGATAATGGGATGGCGGCTGGTATGCCAGTTGAAAGCAATTTCACGGCTCGTCGGCGAATGATGTAAGCGGTTGATATAGCCCGTGTCTGTGAGTTGGGTAACGGTGTCGGTTGCCAAGTCCCACATATATAAATAGCCATCGCTGACGAAATAGATATTTTCCGGTGAGGGCTCTTCTTGAGCGTGGGTAGATAGCGGTTGAAGCACAACCAAAGCGAGCATCAAGCTGATTGCAATCATGACAAATTTACGCATATGAACCATCCCTTATCAATCTTGTGGCCTGTATCTTTAGTTTAGAAGAGACCCGTCTCGACCACAACGCCGTCCGCTCTGTGTTCTACACACGGCCACCCCATCCTCGCCATACGCCACAATTGTCTCCCCCGAAATTGGTGGATTGTCCTCTGCTCTTTTCCTAGATTAGCCGCTACACTATGAGAATGAGCTAGTATGTGAGGTGATGTATGGGTAGTAGCAGTCTTGTCATTGATGAAAAACTAAGTACGCAACAGTTAATTTGGGATGGATTTATGGCGATTATCCCGCTGATGTTCGGGGTTGCGCCGTTTGGGGTGGTCTATGGTGCCTTGGCGACGGGGGCCGGCCTCAATATTTGGGAGGCGCTGGGCATGTCGGTTTTTGTGTTGGCTGGTTCGTCCCAATTTGTGGCGGTCAGTTTATTTGCCTCGCAAACGCCCGCGCTGTTGATTGTGTTTACCACCTTTATTATTAATCTGCGGCATTTTCTGTATAGCGCATCGTTGACGAATTTTTTGCGTCCGTTGAGCCAACCCGCGCGGGCCGTCGTTGCTTATTTTATGATTGATGAAGTGTATGCGGCAACTTTGCGCCGTTATCGGGAAGATAATCTCACGCCGAGTCAATTCCGCTGGTATTTTATCGGGGCAGGTTTTAATTTGGTGCTGGTGTGGTGGGGCACGACGGTTTTAGGCGTATGGCTGGGGAATGTCATTGATCAGGCTACGATGGATTTACTCGCGTTTACGTTACCGCTTATTTTTACCAGTATTGTTGTTCCGATGCTGATTTCATCGCCTAAGTTTTGGTCAGCGATAGCCGCGATCATCACCGCCATTGCTTTTGCACCCTTACCCAATAATTTGAATCTGATTGTGGCCGCGTTTTGTGGCATCAGTGTGGGGGTGATTTTAGAAAATCGCCAACCTGAACCTGTCGATGAAGGAGAAGATCTATGAGCACGTGGCTAACAATTTTTGGTATGGCGGTTGTGACCTATGGCGCGCGCCTGATTCCTTTGACAAGTTTGGATGCGGAACGGTTACCTCTCTGGGCGCGGCAAGGTTTAAGTTATGTCCCGATTGCCGTCCTCTCCGCGATTATTGCGCCGGCTTTTTTACCGCATGAAAAATGGGGGCAATTTACGGTTGATGCGCGTCTGTTTGCGGGACTTATTGCCGTTTATGTGGCGTATCGCACTCAAAATATTTTGGTGACCATTGGCGTGGGGACATTGGCCTTGTTGGTCTTGCGCGCCCTGTTTTAAACACTCACCCCCTGACTCCTTATAAGGGTGTTTTTAATGATTGCTCGCAAAAGGGGCTATCTCTCAATTTGGGGACAATGGTTGTGGCCCGCCAGCCGCCCTCGAATAAATTCGGGGCTAAAAATCACCACCCTATGAATGGGTTTAAAACTCCTGAAGGCAACGGTCACAGTCCATTTATAGGACGCTGGTTTTTAGCTATGGATTTTAATCCGTAGCGATTTGGCCACCGCGTCTCTTTAACCTTCCATAAAAAAGAGAGGGATTGAGGGGTGAGGGCCAGCGAGCACCGTCCACGCTAATTATTTATTGTGGTTGTTCAGGAACGCCGTTGGCGGGTGACATCAATATAGGAGAAGACGAAAGCCCCCAACATGGCGCAGACACCCGTCACGAGGAAGGCTTGAACACTATCTGAATCCATCTGGGCTTGAATGATAAAACCCACTGCGCCCCCAGCCACAATCCCTAGATTCAACATGAGGCGTGAGGGAGTGGGCAAGGGGCCAGATTGCTTAGGCATTTAACTATGCTTCCTTTGTTTTATTCGCTGTCAGCGGAAGCGTCAGCTTCTTCTTCGGTCTCAGGAACTTCTTGGCGGAGCGGTAAATTGAAGCCAAAGGTGCTCCCTTTACCCTCTTCACTGGCAAACCAGATTTCACCGCCGTGCCGTTCAATCACCGTTTTGACCAAACTCAGGCCAAGACCCGTCCCGCTAATATGTTCCGTGCCGGGGGTACGCGCCCGATAGAAACGTTGGAACATCTTTGATTGACGATCTTTGGGAATACCGTAACCGGTATCTTTGACATGGAAGTGAAAAACACCATCTTCAATATTGGATTTAATCGTAATGGTGCCTTGTTCGGGTGTATATTTGATGGCGTTGCCAATGAAGTTCGTGAAACATTGGTTGAGTTGCACTTCGTTCCCCAACACAATGGCATCTGTATCTGAAAAATGGAGACGATAGAATTGTTGTTTTAGATGTGCCTGCGATTCAAGCGCGCCGGCCACTTCAATCAAAACATACCGCAAATTCACGGGGTGCAATTCGGTGGTGCGGTGACTTTCGACGCGTTCCAAGTTCAAAATATCTTCGAGGAGGCGGTTCATCTTGGTGAGACCATTTTCAATCCGGCCCACAAAGTCTTTCTGATCTTCATCGAGATCATTGACCAAGGTTTTAACCAGTAAATCTAAATAGCCACCTACTTGCAGAAGTGGATTCTTGAGGTCATGGGAAGCCATGCGGATCATTTCGGACTTCACTTGTTCCAGTTCACTGATTTCCGCAAATAAATCGGATTGTTTCAGCATCGTGCTGGTGTGAATACCGAGACTGCGCGCAAGGGCAATATCATTATCGCTGAAATAGCGTTCGTATTGACTTTCACCCGTTATCAAAACCCCAATGAGTTTATCATCCTGAGTGAGCGGCACAATCAGCGCCGATTTCAGATTTGTTTTCTTGAGCAGAAGTTCAATGCCAACGGAGGTACTTTCCGAGGCTTGATATTGTTGCAGACCGTCATGTAAGCCTTTGAGGAAATCAGCTTGGTCTTGCATGCTAATTTCCGTATCAATATCTGGCATTAAATCATTTTGATCTTCGTCTACGGCGGTGCTTTTCACGACAAAAACTTTTTTGCGTGAATCATAGCCTGCAAAGAAAGCGCTGGAGCCACCCAGTAACGTCATGAGGCCGCGCGCACTGACTTGTTGCATTTCGCGGCGGTCTAAGTTACTGGAAATTGCATTATTGATTTCGTGCAAGCGGTCCATCGAGCTAATATGATTTTGGCTTTGTTGATAATTGCGCGTCTTATCAATTGCCACCGCCGTCCGGCCCGCCAAATGGGTTAAGAAATTCAGGTCAGATTGATCATAATAGCCAGTTAAAACACGATCTAAAATAATAACACCGGCTGTTTGACCTGCATTGATGAGCGGCACAATCATGCGTGTGTAAACATCGTCAATCGATGTTTCGGCAATACTCGCTTCATCGACAAATACAGCGCTGAAATCTTCGTCATCTTTTAGCTTGGCTTTAGGGATGGGGTTCTCAAGTAGAGGGTTGCCGCCGATACTGGCGAGACGGGTCAGTTGCATGGTGGCGGGTTCAATCCAACCAATGACACACGCCGTGGCTCCGGTCCGACGCATAGCGGAGTCCATGGCCAAATTCAGCACACGGTCGAGATTTAGGGTATACCCTAGTTCGCGGTCAATCCGATGCAGAATGCGTTGGTCGTCAATAATTTGGCGCAAAACATCTTCAGCGGCCTTGGTTCGAATCAGGCGATTAAGGCGATGGCGTAAAACCGATAGGATAACCGGCTTGGTGATGTAATCCGTGGCCCCGATTTTAAATGCGCGCTCAATAGAGGCGTCATCATTCAAGGCGGTGACCATCACGATGGGAACATCTTCCGCGCCGGGTATGTCTAAAATGCGTTCAGCCGCCGAAAAACCATCTAGATTCGGCATCATGGCATCCAGCAAGACCACGTCGGGCTGAACTTCTTCGAACATCTCGATGGCTTTGAGACCGTCGGTGGCTTCAAAAACCTGATAGCCCGCTCGTTCGACCATCATCCGCAGGACCAAGCGTGCATCTGTATCGTCGTCACTAATTAATATACGATATTTGCGCGTATCTATCGACATACTACCCATCCACTAAAAGTTATTTAGGAAAACAAAACCCATGCAGTTATTCTAACCTAACTACCCTGAATTATGCGAGTTTCAGATTTGGAATCTTAATTTGTCTAAAATGATACTTAACGAACGTTAAGGACATTGCTATACTCGTGGCTGTTTGCCCTTGTACCATAAACGTCACAACAAGAATCTAGAGGATTAGAACGACTATGCGTGCATTTTTTGATGCAACAACTCGCCTAGCATTACGCTTTCGCTGGGTGACGATTGCTATAACTCTGCTCCTCATTGCGTTGGGTTTATTCTCTTATACCCAGCTCAATCAAGAGCTCATTCCCGATATTGAATTTCCGCAAACCTTCATCCTCGCCCAAAATGGGGGGGCTTCAAGTGAACAGATGCTGACCATGTACAGCATTCCACTCGAAGAATCCAACCAAGATATTGATGGGGTGGTGAATGTTGAATCGACCAGCAATAATGGCCTGACTTTCATTACGGTCCGTAATGAATTTGGGCTTAATCAATCGCGCGTAACTGATGATGTGCAAGCCGCTGTTGATAATTTATTATTGCCGACCCGTAAATTGGTGCCTGCCAATGGCGAATCACCCGAAGAGATGATTAGCCAATTGTCACCGGAAGCCGTCGCCTGGCTTTATGCTTATGCCCAAGCGGAAGACATCAAATTCGGTCCAACCTTGAGCCCGGATGTCTGGCGCAGTTTTTCACCGGAAGCCCTTGGTGTTTTCCCGATTGAATTCTTCAGCAATCTAGAAACCGATTTGCGCGAAGAATTGACCGCTAAACGGGTTGAAGATGATATTGTGACAACGGCCACCGTTCCGGCTTTGCCCGACTCATGGGTCGAAGAGCATCCCACCGTGGATCGTTTCGAAACCGTTGAAGACATCAGTGAACTAACGACCTCCCGTTCCTTGGATGGTATTTTTAATGCGCTTGTCGAAGATGGTTATGTCATTGGCCCCTTGGGAACTACCGAAGACTTAACAATGGGCGATATGATGCTCTTTATGGGTGTCCAGGCGCAATGTGAAGAATTTTTGCAAGACTCCAACCACGCGACTGACGGTAATCCATGCTCATTTGTGCAAGATTTGACGGCTGATATTATTTTGGGTCTCAACCCTGATTTATTCAATGCATTGCCGAGCGATTACTTCACCCAATTGCCATTTGCTGAACAAAATCGTATTGCTGAAAATTATTTGGCGACAAAATTAACCGGTACGCAAACGCCTTCGCCGAACAGTCTTTTGCCAGATTCTTGGCGAGTGGATAATCCAACCTTGCTCACCTTTAACTTCAGCGATTTGCCGCTGGGTTATGTGACTGTCAGTTCTGATACGCTGACGGAAGATGAGCTTGAAGCTTATGTAAATAATGTGCTCCTCGCCCGTATCAAAGATGTTGAAACCGTGGCGGATGTCACGATCTTTGGTGGTGGTAAGATTACCTTCGAAACTGAAGAAGATACCGCCGATACTGATACAACCGACACAACCGAAGATACGACGGATGCAGTAGAAGATACATCCCCCGCCTTGCCGGAATATTGGCAAGAACAAGTCGCCGCTGAACTCGGTATCGAACTCAACACGGCTAACGATTTGCTGAATATTGGGGAATCTTTCCCGATGGCTGAAAACGCCGCCGCTTTCCTCAATTTAGCTTATCAATTTGGTAGTACCGCCGATGCAGATACAACCAATGCCGCTTTCGCTGATTTGTCACTCGAAGTGTTGACCTATTTGAGCGAAAACGAAGAAGATTTCCTCACCAATTTGACACCGGAAGTTGTGGCTGTGTTGAATCCGGAAGTGGCCGCTGAGCTCGGTCTGGGTACTGACACTGATGCTGGTGATGGTCAAACAGGTGGCGATGAAGCGCCCGTCTTGCCGGAATATTGGCAAGAACAAGTGGCCGCTGAACTCGGCATTGAACTCAATACCGCCGCTGATTTATTGAATATTGGCGAATCCTTCCCGATGGCTGAAAACGCCGCCGCTTTCCTCAACTTGGCTTATCAATTCGGCAGTAGCGCTG
>JBNLCD010000280.1:0-7365 GCA_050303635.1 Anaerolineae bacterium | reverse complement strand
AGCTCATCCAATACTAACGTTTCAATTGTCGAATTGGTTATTGGCTGTGTTTGTATGGCGATTGTGCTCGTATTCTGGGGCGGTGTGGCCTTTTGGATTTATAATGACGCCAATTCGCGTGGTGCGAATGGCTTGATGTGGGTCATTATTATCGGTGGCTTGGGGTTTATCGGGATGTGTGGAACCTTGGTTGTGCCACTTCTCGGTTTATGTTGCAATATACCGGGTTTTATTGGGATCGCTGGTTATTTCTTTACACGGCCCGATTATGTGACAACCCAACCTTATCCGCCCACCGGACCAACTTGGCAATAATGGTAGATATAACGGGAAGTTCTGCTTAGTTGAGAACTTCTCGTTTTTGGTTTCTTGATTTATTCAGACGCGTTGTTAGAGGGTGGCCATCTAAACTGCGTAGGTGCTTTCACCAGATAAAGTAGACCGACTGAAATCAGCGCGACAATGACCCACCAGATACTATTGACGGTTATGGGGTTCAAACTACCGTTCAAAACAAAAGCTTGGGTGCCTGCAACAACACTGCTCCATAACAATGCCCCGAATATCCAACCGAGTTGCCCCCGAATAAAACTTTGTAACATGATCCAACTTAAACTTAGATACCAGAGTAAACTAGCCCAAGAGGTGATTAATTCGGCCAAGGCCACCGAGCTATCCATGCTTCCTGTTGTACCTTGATGAATATGGCTTGCCATATCAAACAGTAAACTGACCCCACTAAATATCAGAGGTAAAAATACCGAGCCGAGTCCTAATAAATAGGCGTGGCCGCGATAAACTGCCTCGGATGCAATAGTCTGATAACCAATGACACGGGCAATGGTATCCGTTAAGCCAATAATCAAGCCCACCAAAACGCCACCAATGAGCGGATTGTTAAGGAAAATGATGGGGATTGCCAGCAGGATAACCGTCTGACTGATGAATGCGCCCATAAAAATAATAATGCCGGCTGTCACCCAGTTGCCATCAAGTTGATAATAACGCCGGATTTGATGCCCCAAAATAAATGGCGTTCCCAGGATGAGAGCCGCCATTATCAATCGAATTACAATAGTCATATGTAGTCCCTCAATAAGTGCCTCTGTATGATAGTCTTATTGAGGGGTGTTCGTTAAGAGGGATTTGAAGAAAGTGCGTTGATTTTTTGCGCAACATTTTCAGACCAATCTTGGATGATACTCCAATCGCGAAAATCGCCATTATGATCACGCGCCGAGCGTTGCCCATCATATTTGAGAGCCAACGTCCATTCTTCATCCATGCTGACTTCGTCGAGCGCCAATTTGCCTGCAAAGGCCGTTAAACCCTGAATATTTAGCGTATTTAATAACCACGGGGGCATATAGTTGTTGAGCACCCAATCATAGCCGCGACTTTCTAGCACGCGAATACAAGTTACCCAGCAAAATGCAGGTTTTTTGGCTAAATCTTCCTCAAAATCCTCCATGAATTTATGGGCTTGGGGAAGCCAAGTCCCAGCATGGACAGCCGTTCCAATGACATAAGCATCATAGCCCTCTATGCTTTGAATATTTTCCACATTTTTTACATCGACTGTTATATCGTTTTTTTCAAAAATTTCACCCATTCGTTCCGCAACTTCCGCCGTGGAACCATGAGCAGTGGCATAGGCAATGAGTACTTTCATTGGTGAATATTCCTTATCTACGCAATCTGTTGATTTAGACCCTGTATCTTAATATTATCTTATTTCATTATCTTGTACACAAATTTGTATCAAAAATGCACAGATAGGCAATTGGCGTATCATTAACCACGATTTTGTACCCACTCCAAGAATTCTTCGGTAGACCATGTATTGAGGACGTTCTGCGGCTCAATCCAACCCCGGCGAGCCGTGCTTACACCATAGGGCATGAGTTTCAGTTGATCGGCGGCATGGGCATCGGTATTAATCACAATTTTTATACCCATTTCTTGGGCACGCCGAGCATGTTGGGCATCCAAATCGAGCCGACGCGGATTCGCATTGATTTCCAATGCGGTATCATGTTCACGGGCGGCTTCAAAGATGACATCCATATCAAGTGCCGAGGGTTCGCGTTCTGGAATGAGTTGACTCCGGGGATGCCCAATAATATCCACATGTGGATTACGAATGGCATTGAGGACGCGTTCCGTAATTTGTTCACGCGGTTGTTTTTGCGAAACATGCACCGAGGCAATTACAACATCGAGTTGCGCTAAAATTTCGTCAGGATAATCCATTGTGCCATCGGCTTTGATATCCATTTCGGTGCCATGCAACACTTTGAAACCATCGCCCATTTCTGCATCAACACGGCGGACTTCTTCTTGTTGAGCGAGGAGACGCTCCACGCTTAACCCGTTCGCAATGCCTAAGCTTTGGGAATGGTCAGTGATAACAATATGAGTCAGGCCGAGCGCTTTGGCTTCTTCCGCCATTTGCTTGATCGTGAGTTGGCCATCACTCCATTGCGTGTGCATATGTAAATCGCCGCGCATATCCATCATATCAATCAAATTGGGAAGTTTATTTTGCTCCGCCGCTTGAATTTCGCCCCGATCTTCACGCAATTCTGGCGAAATCCACGGCAGACCCAGCACTGCATAAACTTCTTCTTCGGTCGCACATAAAATTTCTTCGCCGCTGTCATCGGTGCGGGTGAAACTGTGCTCATTGAGGCTCCATCCCAAATCTTGAGCACGTTCCCGTAGGCGCACATTATGCTGTTGGGAGCCTGTAAAATAAGACAGTCCGGTGCCGTAGCGTTCGGGAGGTAATACCCTTAAATCAACCTGTGGACCTTGCACCACTTCAATGGAGCTTTTTGTCGGTCCATGCGCCAAAACTCGCGCTACACTGCTATGATTGACAAATGCTTCCATAATTGGCGCGGCATCGATGCTGGCAATTAATAAATCAATATCCCCAATGGTTGGGCGAAAACGACGTAAACTTCCAGCAATATCGCCTTTGATGGCTTGGGGTAATTTGAGTAAATCATAAAGTAAGTCGTGGGCAAGGGGGAGTGCAATCCCAATCGAAATACGGTCGGTGCGACGGGCCAGTGCTTCAATCCCTGCCAGAATACGTTCCTCACTCTTTTTACCCATCCCACTGAGTTTTTGCAGTTCACCATTTTTGGCCGCAGTTTGTAATTCTTCGAGATTGGTGACGTTCAGTTCATCCCAGAATTTTTTGGCTTTCTTGGGACCCACCCCGTCAACTTGGAGTACATCTACTAAGGTTACAGGAACTTCAGTCGTCAGCCGTTCATAAAATTCGAGCGTGCCCGTCGTCAATAATTCTTCAATTTTCTCAGCAAGCGTTTTGCCGATGTTGGGAATAGCTTCAAGACCATCTTCAGCATAGATTTTGTTAATGTCACGGGGTAGATCACGAATAGCTTCCGATGCATTACGGTAAGCTAGCACGCGATGGATAATTTCACCTTTTATTTGGAGTAAATCAGCGATTGTTTCGAAATAATCAGCCACTTCACGATTGGTTAGAGACACGGTATCTTCATCCAGTTTAAGCTTCGAATATTTGTTCGTATTTCCATCTTAAATTATAACATACTCAGCTAAATACCGATGCCAATCCCAGACTTTCTTGATCTTCTCTGAAGTACCTTTCTTAAGATCAATTTTCAAACCTATTCAACCTTATTCTTAATTTGATTGTGTTGTTGTAAAGATTTTGATATGCTTGAGCATGAATAGATGCTAATAGAGTGCTATAAAGGAAATCTAATGAGCGAACAATCAAAATCCGAAGAAAAAGAAGTTGAACAAAAAGGTAACAGCGATGTTGAAACAGCGGCTGTCGCAGGTTTTGTAGGATTAATGTTTGCGGGGCCAGTTGGTGCCTTTGTGGGGGCGGCCAGTGGAGCCATGTATAGCATGCTTAAACGTGAGCTCAAAAAATAATAACTCCAGTCAAAACAAAAAGAAAAAAGGCGGTACTTTGCGAGTAGCGCCTTTTTATATTTCAGCCATTTTGATTCGTTTCTTGTTGCGCAAACGTGTCATCCTCATTGCTAACGAGTTCCCCATCATAACCAATGTGTAGATGGCTAAAATCGGTGTCATTCTTCCGTTTGTTCATAAAGGATGGCACACGTCCTTCTTTATAAAATAATTGCATTTCAATTTCGCGTTGAATCGCTTTTTCCTGCGCGTGGACCCAGATACCCGTCTCAAAAAGAACTTGTACCCCGTGCATGACGAGACCGGCTCCCCATAATAAGGTAACAAGGAAAGGAATAGGTGCTTCTAAACCAACCAGTCGGGCTAAGCCCATGTGAATGCCAATATTGATGAAAACATAAGCTACGAGGTGCATCACAAACTCGGTGCGTTTATTGTAGCGGTCTTCAACTTTGGCACGAATTTCTCGATATTCTTGTTCAGTAAATTGCCCCATTTTGCAAATTGTCCCACATTTAGTTACTAATTATTACGATTGAATTCATCCTCGAAATCTTCAGCAGTTACATCCACTAATTCCCCGTCATAGCCAATCCGCAAATTTTGAAAACCATCCTCATTTTTGCGCTTGCTAGCAAAAGATGGCACACGCCCTTCTTTACGATAGAGTTCCATCTCAATTTCGCGTTGAATGGCCCGATCTTTGGCTTGAGCCATCATCATCTCCATAAATGTTTGGGCGGTGTGGATGGCTAAACCCATCCCCCAAAAGATGGTGATAATCATGGCAACTGTAGAACCCCAACCAAAAAAGATGTGAAAACCTAGATTAACAAATACATAGGCAATGAAGTGGGAAACCCACTCGGCACGTTCTTCAAAGCGTTTATCGACCCGTTCGCGAATCTTTTGATAATCTTCTTCTGTCAAATTCCCCATTTATATGCCTCTTTCTGTGGACACATGTATATCTAGTATACGCAAAATTGCTGGTGAAGTTTCAGATTACATGAGCTATCCATTAAAGTCTAGAAAGAGAAGTTTCAATGATCCACTCTGCTCAATGAATTGCGTGTCTCTTCTCAAAATAATTTTGGCCGATGAATAAAATGATTAGTGCTTGTTTATATAAGTAAGAATTATTTTTTGCTTGACAAACTAGAACAAGTGTTATAGATTATATTTAATCATTATGAACTTATAAATAATTTTAAAGGTTCATAATAGTTCAAATATAGAGGTGCCGTGAGGAGTTACTTCGCCTTCACGCGGGTAAGTCTGAAAGGACTTCGACGGTTCGAATCCGTCCGTCTTCAAATTTAAAGACGTGGTAGAGTGGACGATTACACCTAATAGTACTTCTCCAACTTTTCCCTCTATATTGACAAGCAACTTAACAATTGAGAATTCAAATGCGTAGAGGTGTTTTCTGGGGTTACTTCGATCTGTTAAATCGCAAAACGTACCTTAGAAGCTTTTCCCTCTACGCCGATGATTGCAAATATAAACGTACTTACAAATTGAGCTAAGCATCGTGAATGACATCCGATGAAGAGGCGCAGTTAAGGGATACTTCGTTAACATCAAGTTTTCGCGGGTTCGAGTCCCGTCACCCTACACCAAGGGTGTGGCTGAGCGGCAAAAGCAACCGCATCTGGCATTGGCTAGATGTGATAAGACCTTTAGCGTCTTCCCTCTTCATCTTTGCTTAGTTCAATCAAGACGAATGACAAAATCAAGACATAGAGGTGTTCGCTGGGGTTACTTCGGTTAAGGGTCGACAGGTTGCGGGTTCGAGTCCCGTCTCTATCAATCTAGATTGATAGTGTAGCTCAATTGGCAGAGCGGTAATGTGCTTCAGCACCCATTCCCTCTATGTTTTGACAATGTATCAACTTACCAACATAGAGGTGAAGTTGGGGTTACTTCGGCTCATAACCGACAGGTCGCAGGTTCGATTCCTTGCCACCCCCACATTTTTAACATGGGGGTGTAGCTCAGTGGATAGAGCAGTTAATGTACTTCAGCGCCATTCCCTCTATGTTTAAGATTTAGTAGTAAACATGCATCAAAATGGGGAGATTTTAGCGGCATGATACGCTATACAACATCGCTCGATGAAATCACGGAAAGTCAGTTGCAAAATGAATTTTTCGTCGGTTGGTTCAACCAACCCAACGCTGAGGCCCATTTGCGTATTTTGCAGGGGAGTTCAGCCGTTGTGCTAGCGCTTGATACTGCGACAGAACAAGTTGTGGGATTTATCACCGCCAACACCGATCATGTGATAAGTGTTTTTGTACCCTTACTAGAAGTGACCCCTGCCTATCAGGGTCAGGGGATTGGGACTGAACTATTTCAACGCATGATGGAGCGCTTTGACAATATCTACGCTTTTGATTTGTTAGCAGATCAGGACGTGCATTCATTCTACAAACGGTTTGGTATGCAACCAACTACTGCGCTGGCTTTACGGAATTATGATCGTCAAGCATGTAATTAACATCCCATGTGCATAGAGGTGTTCGCTGGAGATACTTCGACTTCTAATCGACAGGTTGTGGGTTCGAGTCCCACCACAGTTGGCTTTGACTGATTGTGTAGCTCAATTGGCAGAGCAGTAATGTTCTTCAGCACCTATTCCCTCTATGCTGTGGGTCTTCACACTGCGGTATGTGCGGATATGCATCCATCCGTCATGCCGCAGTCACTTTGCAAACTGAATATGCCACAGAGGTGCACGCAAGGGTTCCTTCGGTTACATCTGGTTCAACTCCAGAACTTAGGCTTGTCCTAAGTTTCACCTTTGCATTTTTCCCTTTGTGGCAGATCAACCTTGTTGGTCTATAATTTGAAGTATCATTAAATATTGTAGCCAGAAAGCGTTGCTATGTCTGACGATCAATTCATCCGCATGTCCCCTGATGATGTTGTTGCCGAAATCAAACTTGAACGCGCAAAATTTGCCGAAAACTGGGCAGGTCTTACACCTGAGCAAATGGTAGCTTTACCCGGTCCGCAAGATGATTGGTCCGTCAAAGATTTGATGGCGCACATCACCTGGTGGGAAGATTATATTGTCCGCATGAGTGAAGCGTTAACAGCGGGTCAAACCTTTTCCTCCGTGAGTGATTATGATGCGAAGAATGCCGAAATTTTGGTGAGTTCACAACAACGCAGTTTAGACGATATCCTTAACGCGTTTAAGGCGATGGGTGAGACTGTTATTGCCACTGTGGAGCGATTAAGTGACACACAACTCAATGATCTCATGATTAGCGAGGTGCCTTTGCTTTACAAAATCATGGCCGATACTTCTGGCGGGGAATATTCCCGATCACTCATGACGACACGAATATCGCCATTGGGTGCTTTTTTGACTTGATAGGGCACGTATTTGCGTGCTTTGACAACTTCGGGATC
>JBNLCD010000279.1:0-7391 GCA_050303635.1 Anaerolineae bacterium | reverse complement strand
ATGTGCCACCGCCGCCACCGACACCAAATTTTTCAGCCGCGAGCGGTACCGAACCACCACCATATGAAGAAATTTGTTGAACACCGGTTACAGTTAAACCCTTGTAATCAGCAATAGCTTGGACACGTGCATCCGCATCATCCAAAGCCAATTCACGAGCTTGCGCCTCATAAGCGCTAGAATCTTCAATACCAAATTGCAGATTGTTAACTGCATTTGCGCCAGAATTGATAGCGGTCGAGAGAACATCTCCAATGGCATCTACATCACGCACTTTAACATTGAGATAGAGCATCACACGGAAGTTGGCTTGAGGAACATTGGGATCGCCCGTTGGGCCGTATGATTCTTGGTAGATATTGTACATTTCGGTACGAATATCTTCTTCGGCAACGCCCGCATCAATCAAGGTCTGGCGGACACTTTCACTTCGTGTATTTACATCATCCACCGCAACCGTCACATCGGGGTCAAGACGTTCAACACCCAATGTTACATAGACAATATCCGGTTCTACTTGAACGGAACCTTCTCCAGAAACATTGATCGTTCGTACCACATCCGTTTGGGCATTAGGTGATGCATCGACTGAGCGATACGTGAAACCCATAAATGAACCGGCTACCACAGCCACAATGAGCAGAGCCATTGCACCTAAACCAAGATAGCGATTATTCAATGTAGACATAGTTAGTTTTGTGCCTCCTTATGTTTGCACAAGAGAACCTTTCGTAGTCAGTGCACAATTGCACTGTACGCATAATACGCATTGTGATTTTAAAATGTTCCATACGCTCACCCTTCGCTAATCTTACATCTCAACATGGCGTGTGAAAGCTATATCTCATACGATCATTTACGGCTTAAAAGTGAAGTAAAAGACATATTTTTAGTAAATGGACATCTTTAGGCAGATAACCTTGCTAAAAATAATCCTTTGCAATCTGGACAATGCCTGTAACCACAGCCCGATAATGGTCCTGTAATTGAGCTAAATTATCCATCTTACCGATCCCCAAATTCTTGCCATATAATTAATCCACCGGGCCACTTAGACCAATATCGCAAAGTTTAAATTTTTGTACAATCGCTTAAAATTTATAAGCATAGAGGTACCCTATATTTATGTTTATTAATGTCGGTATTTTCTAACAAAATTCATGCTATCTGTGGTTTATCCAATGTTTAAGCGGATTTAACCTCACTAGATGAGATTTATATAGTCAATTCGTACATTTACACTGCCATATGAGCATGTTAATCTCTGCTTGAAGTAGCAAAAAAGGTTCTTTATTGTTAAAGTGAAACTGATTTTTGCCAATCAATTTAAGTATTTTTTAAGAACCGGAAAAGCACTCCATTGGATAAACCAATGAGCTATCAATCTGCAAGCAATATGCCGAGGACAAGCAAAAAATGGTGTTGAACGATATCATCCCAACATATTACACACAGGATTTGACTGACAAACAGCAGATTCGCGAATTTTACTATCAAGATCGTCCGTTATGTGCGTATGCATTAGGCGACCTTGACGAAGAAATGTGGAAGATTAGCTCTTTCACAGGCGCATTTGACGAAACGGGTGAATTAGCAAGTGTTGCCCTTGTTTGGAATGGTGCCAGTTTGCCAGTATATATCGTTGTTGGGGATCATTATGCGGCACATGCACTCATGAAAGTTGAAGAGTTACCGAACAAATTGTTCTATATGATGCCTGCTCGCTTGTACGATACCTTGAAAGAACATTTCGAAATCGAATCCAATCGTCGTATGTGGCGAATGGTTGTCAATCCTGTTGATTTTGTGGTTGGACCCAGCCATCCGAACTTACGGCGTTTGACTGCCGAAGATGCTGATCGTGTTCAGGCTCTTTTCAAAACTGATCCTATGCGGGCTGATCAAATTACAGCGGATATTCTGCAACGAGGCACATTCTTTGGTATCACGACTGACGATCAGGAAATCATTGCCTTGGCCGGTACGCATATTTACTCTGAAGGTGAAGGAGTTGGGGTGATTGGCTATGTGTACACACATCCCGATGCACGTGGTCAAGGTTTGGCCACCACAACCGCCGGCGCAGTGGCTAAAGCATTAATTGAACGTGGTATTGATCATGTTGTCTTAAATGTAGGACAAGGGAATTCGGCGGCCATTCGGGCTTATCAGAAACTCGGCTTCCGTATCCATGCACCCATTGTTGATGGGGTGGCTGTCAAGAAATCTTAGCGAAAAGTTTTCTAACACTCTGTACAAAAACATAATCCAATCTAGGAAAATTTGCACCTTTGTTGCATCATTAAGCGGATGTAACAAAGGTGTACTTTTTAATATAGTAGGAGTACTAATGACACTCGAATATCATATCGCTGACCCCGACTTGGCGCATGGCGGACGCTTGCGCATCGAATGGGCAGAACAAGAAATGCCAGTTTTACGCAGTATTCGCGAACGTTTTGCGGCAGAACGTCCTCTCGAAGGCATCCGAATTTCAGCCTGCTTGCATGTTACCACTGAAACCGCTAACTTGATGCGGACTCTCCAAGAAGGTGGGGCCGACGTTGTTTTGTGTGCATCAAATCCATTGAGTACCCAAGATGATGTTGCCGCCGCTTTGGTAAATCACTACGAAATCCCGGTATTCGCGATTCGTGGTGAAGATAACAAAACCTATTTTGATCACATCGAACGTGCCCTTAATCATAAACCACATATTTCAATGGATGATGGCGCTGACCTTGTTAGCGAAATCCACAAGAATCGTCGTGAATTACTTGACGAAATTATGGGCGGTACTGAAGAAACAACCACTGGTGTTATTCGCTTACGCGCTATGGCCGCTGATGGCGAATTATCATTCCCCGTTATTGCAGTGAACGACAGTCAAACCAAGCACCTCTTTGATAACCGCTATGGTACAGGTCAAAGTACCATTGATGGTATTATCCGTGCTACCAATGTCTTGCTCGCTGGTAAAAATTTCGTAGTAGCTGGTTATGGCTGGTGCAGTCGCGGTATTGCACATCGTGCCGCTGGTCATGGCGCGCACGTGATTGTTACCGAAGTTGATCCAGTTAAGGCACTTGAAGCTGTTATGGATGGGTATCGGGTAATGCCGATGTCTGAAGCCGCCAAGGTTGGTGATTTCTTCGTAACTGCGACTGGCGATATCAATGTTATTGATACTCACCACATGGAAGTCATGAAACACGGGGCGATGATTGCTAACTCCGGTCACTTCAACGTTGAAATCAATCTTGAAGGCTTGGCTGAAATGGCCATTAGTGAGCCCGGTCGCGTCAATGCCAATGTTCAAGGTTATGAACTCAAAGATGGCCGTATTATCTATGTTTTGGGCGAAGGTCGCTTGATCAACTTGGCCGCCGCCAATGGTCATCCGGCAAGCGTAATGGATATGAGCTTTGCGAATCAAGCCTTAGGTGCTGAATTTATGGTCAAGAATCACAAGGAAATGGATAGTAGTGTCCATGTGATTCCGTCTGAAGTTGATAGCGAAATTGCCCGCCTGAAATTAGAATCAATGGGCATTGGCCTTGATGTTTTGACCGAACAACAAGTTGCCTACTTGAATCAATGGCAAGAAGGTACCTAGAAACAATCTATAAGCAAGTAAACGTGGGGAGAGAGTCGGTTGTCTATTTGGACAAAAGCAGTACACTCTCCCTGTGTGTTTAATCATTAGGAGGAAATATGTTCCGAAAATTCCTGCCTATCGTCGTAACACTGGCCCTTATTATGACCAGTGTTATAGCGTTAGATCCGTTAGGTGTGAGCCAACCTCAAGATAGTTTTGCGCAAGATGATGCAACTGTTTTAGTCCGTCTTGTGCACGCTGTTCCCGGTGCAGGCGCAGTTGATGTTTATGCAGATGGCAATTTGATTGCCCCCAACTTTGAATTTGCTCAGGCAACTCCGCATCTCGCCTTCCCAGCCGGTGATCATGTATTGGCTGTGCGTGGTGCTGGTGAAGATCCCGCTAATCCCGCTATTTTAGAAGAAATCATTAGCTTAGTTCCCAGTTCAACAGGTTACCGTCAAGCGACAATTGTTGTCCAAGCCGATGCTGAAGGTGCTGTTCAATTTGGTCAATATGTGGATGATTTAACGCCTAAAGGTTTAGGTGGTTCACGTATTCACGCAATCAACGCCGTCGGTGATTTGAGCGCTGTTGATTTCTTGATTTCAAATGGCGCGCCTTTACTTGAAAATGTAGCCTTCAATGTACCCGGCGGTACCATCGACCCGCCTGTTGGAACTTACGAACTTTTGGTAGCTCCCAACGGTGGTGGTGTTGAAGCCTCAATTTTCGAACTCGGCGAAGTTAGCCTCAATACAAACACGCTTTATACCATTATTTTGCTAGAAGATGCAGAATTAGAAGCATTAGTACTTAGCCAACCGATGTTTGCTGATCCCAATACTGATACAGTTTTGACAGCTTTCGCCCATGCTAGTTTTGATGCCCCAACCGTTGATGTGTATGCTGACGACGTGTTGATTCTCAAAAATTTTGCGCCCGGCACAGTTACCCAACATTTGCCTATTCCAGCTGGGGATATTACATTGGCCATTCGTGAAGCCGGCACACCAGCTAACAGCGAACCTGCTTATGAACAAACGGTTTCATTGGCAAGCTTCTCTGGTGCGGCAACTATTGCGGCCATTGGTTCCTTGAGCGAAAGCACATTCTCATTCGCCTACCATGACGATGATATTCTCAATATTAAGTCCGACCAAGCCCGGATTGTTGTTTTAAACAGTGCCGCGACTGGTCCAGCTACCGTCGCCTTGGGTGATAAAACTTTGGTCGATGGCTTAGGGTCCTTTACGACCTCAGAGGTGAATGAAATTGACGCAGGTATATATACCCTGACGGGTAGCGTTGACGGTGAAAATACACCCGAAACATTTGAACTTGCTGACCAAAGTTTTGTTGGTGGGAGCTACTATACGATTATTGTAGGTTTAGCTGACGAAGCAGTCGTGGCTTACAATGGTACGGCTATTAATGCTGATGAACTCAGTTTGCCCGGTGCGGAAATGGGTGTAGCGATTGCCGCCAATCCAACAAATGACACAAGTGCAACTGACAATGATGGTTCCACAACCGATTCCACAGAAGGTACGGACGATTCAAGTAGCGATAGTGATTTACAAGTCACGCCTACTGCTGTGCCCGTAACTGAAGTTCCGCCCACGCAAGCACCAGTCGTAACTGCTCCGCCAGCCACTGCTCAACAAAATGTAGTTTTCGGTGTGGTTAACTTGAATGCGGGTGTAAATTTACAATGTCGTGAATATCCGACTACCCAAGCGTTCTCCTTGGCATTAGTACCAAATGGTGCGCAAGTCTTGGTACGCGGTTGGGCTGGACCACCTGATTTAGAAGAAGGCCAAGAAATTACACCTGTTGAAGAGGGTTCCTTCGAAAATCCGACAGAGGTTGAAGATTTCGACGAAGTTTGGCTCAATATTGATTGGACAGGTGCCGAGGGTGGTACGCTCCGTTGTTGGACACGCGCTGATTTGCTCCAACTGACCTTCCGCAATCAAGCTTTCTTTGAACCTGAAAGTCTGTTTGAACTTCAAGATGTAGCTGTCTTCCCACCGATTGTTGATGAAATTCCCTACAACTATCCTGGTGGTGGTGTTGACTCCGATGTCTTAATTGCACCGCCGACTCCGGCTCGTCAAGATCCTGTTGGTACCGTGAATGTGGATGCAGGTGTAAGTTTGCACTTGCGTCGGACACCAGATGCTAACGGTGAATCGTTGGCGTTATTGCCCAATGGTGCAGATATGTATGTCTTGGGTCGTACCCTTACCGAAATTAGCACCGATATAGGTCAACCTGATGTACCAGATTGGTTGTATGTAGAATATACCGATGCGGGTGGTACCACCACGACTGGTTGGGTTTCGGGACAATATATCGTCGTTACTCAATTTGGCCGCTTAATCGACACCGAAGATATTGAATTAGTTACCCAAATTTTGCCCGGTGAAGTTTTGGTTGAAGGTGTGGCCCCGCCCCCCGGCGGTGATGTTAGTACCGCGGCAGACGAATATTTGGGCCAAGTGGTCTTCATCAACGTTGGTGCTAATCTCAATATGCGTTCCGAACCTAGCGCCGACGCGTTAGTATTGGCCGCTATTCCAGCCAATAGCCAAATGGTCGTTTTAGGCCGCACTGGTGATGGTGAATGGCTCAATGTTCGCTATGAAATTGCAGGCGAAGGTGTTTATGTAGGTTGGGCCGCTTCACAATTTATTGAAGTTTCCCGCAATGATCAATCAGTAGATATCATTGACTTGCCAATCACCAATGACGATGTTGATACCATGGTTCCTGAAGTTGAATAAGCTTTAGGTTAACAACCATCTAGAAAACAGAAAAAGGTCGTCTGTCATGATTTGATAGGCGGCCTTTTTGGTTTTATCTATGTTATTTGCTAAAGTTACTTATCAACAATAATTTAAGCATCATTGCATTAAAATCTACTCAAATAGTTCTTAAATTGATGTTAAATCCGGTGATAATGAAAATAGCGAATAATTTGCTTTGATTAAAGTGACTGTAAAATGGCAACCAAAAATAAATCTTTGTTAGGCTATCGATCCCAAATTACTATTTTTATCCATGAGTTTGTAACCAATAGCGGTCTGTTCTGGATATTTGATGCGCTTCGCGTCCTTTCAACCGAAGGAACAGCCCATTATCTTAATTTTCCACACCTCATCCTCTTCAGCGGCAGTTTATTGCAAACATACATCTTAAGCCGCTCAACGATCCGACCGTGGTGGGGGAACTTTATTACTGTTATTTTTTATTCCAGCCTCGATATCTTATTAGAAGGTTCCGAATTTTTTACCCAAACATATCATATCTATTTCTGGATATATTCAGCCGCCATGGCGCTGATGTATACATTACAAAAACAGTCTAAAACCATTGCTTTTCTCGGTGCCGCTATCACACGCACATCATTACTGGCGGTTATGTATATGTTGGCTGAATGGGACAGTTTGCCAAGCGATATGACGATATCTAAGTATTGGTTCGATGACTCAGGACATCTTTTCATTCTCTTGTCATCAATTATGTTTGGCATATTGCTCGGTATTTCGGATGATATGCGTAATCGTCTTGAGGAAATGTTGCAATCCATGGCCACCCATCTTGAACAAATCACGAATTGGATATTCGATCCCCAGCTTGTGATTGAATCGTTTCAGGATAAAACACGTTAGGAACAGAACTCTCACTCTCATCGGGAGGGATAATGACAATAGGAGTTGGAGCAATTTTTTGATTTATTTCTCATACTCTATCACATTGTCATGCCCTCCAAGGGGTTGGAGATACA
>JBNLCD010000278.1:0-7394 GCA_050303635.1 Anaerolineae bacterium | reverse complement strand
TTTACTTGGATTAACCATCGTTGCTGTCGTCCTCACAACTTATCTTGGGGCCAATTCCACGCTAACCGCAGGAGAAACCGCCCAAGAAGCTAGTCGTGATACCCTTCGTAATCAGAATGAGACCTTTCTTATTCGTTTAAATAATGAAAACGCCCAGCAACGTAACTTAATCCTCGAAAGTGTTCAACAAGATGCACAAACTGTGGCAAATTATGCTTCAAATGTCTTTGCCGCACCCGATGCTTTTGCGGTTGATAACTATTGGAAAGCCGATGATGAAATGTACCGTGGCGCTGAAAATAGTTATCGCAATGATCTAGATGATGTTACCACGGTTTGGGTGCCCAATACCGTTGAAGTTGATGATCAATTTAATGAAGATCTTGAACTTTCCGCCTATATGGACTTCATTTTTCAGCCTATATATGATGGCGATGCGAATAGTGTTGCCATTTATATTATTGGTAAACAAGAATATTCGCGACTCTATCCGAATATTGGTTTAGGCGATATTGTCCCGCCTGATTTTGCGGCCACGGAAAAAGATTTCTTTGTGGCGGGTAGTCCCGAAAATAATCCCGAACGCGCAGTGGTCTGGACACCTGTTTATGATGACCCCGCAGGCCAAGGGTTGTTGGTTTCGGCCATTGCTCCGATTTACAATCAAGATGATGAATTCTTGGGTGTCATTGGGATTGACGTAAGTTTGGTCAATCTCACAGCCAGTATTGAAGCGGAAGCACCGATTGCAGGTGGTTACTCCTTCTTGATTGACCAAGATGGTCGTGCCTTAGCCTTACCCGCCCAAGGTTATAATGATATTTTAGGCAGTTCACGCGATGAAAATGATTTTGGTATCGCTTTAACTCCAGATGTGGTGCAGAGCGAGTTTGAACCCATTCTGGCCGATATGCAAGCCGAACAAGCAGGTTTCCAAGCCGTGACCGTGAATGGCCGTGAACTTTTCATTGCCTATACTCCACTCGAATCAACCGGCTGGGGCTTGGCCACAGTGGCCGACGCCAAACAATTGATGTCACCCGCGGATACACTCCAAGAAGAACTCGAAAATTCAACGCAAGAAGTGGTCACTACCACTATTCTACCTGCTGGAGCCATTATTTTATTGATGGCGGCATTACTGGGTTTGTGGATTTCCAATCGTCTCGTGGTACCCATTCGTGAACTCGCCGTTGCCGCTCAACAAATTGGGGCCGGAGAATGGGATACACCGCTACCGAGTGCGTCTGAAGACGAAATAGGTATTTTGTCGGGCGTGTTTGGCACAATGGCGCAACAACTTAAAGGGTTGGTCAGTGGCTTGGAACAACGGGTGGCTGAACGAACCCGTGATTTGAGTGTGGCCGCCGATGTGTCTAAACAGATCACGACAGAACTTGAGCTGAATCAACTTCTGCAAAAAGTGGTGCAATTGACCGTACCGGGCTTTAATTTGTATAACGCCTCGATTTTCTTGCTAGATAGCACACAGGAAACATTAGAACTAACCGCTTCCGCTGACGAGATGGGTAAATTGTTGCCGAATACGATTATCCCACCGCTGGCCCTTTCCGCCGAACCGAGTGTGATTGCGCTCGCGGCACGTGGTCGTAAAGCCGTTCTGGTGGATGATACAACGACCTCATCTGCTTATAAGGGTATTCCAGAATTACCCGAAACACGGTCCGAAGCGGCCATTCCCATTTTGCTCGGTGAACGGCTCCTCGGTGTGTTCGATTTACAATCCCGATTGCCGAATCGCTTCACGGATGAAGATTTACGGGTTTTGACAACCTTAGCTGAACAAGTGGCCGTTGCAGTACGGAACGCTCAACTCTTTACCGAAGCGGCAGGAGCTCGTGAAGAAGCGGAACTGGCCAACAAGGTGAAATCCCAATTCCTCGCGAATATGTCCCATGAATTGAGGACACCATTGAATGCGATCATCAATTTTACGGGCTTTGTGGCCGATGGTCTCTTGGGACCGTTGAATGATGAGCAAACCGAAAATCTGCAAAAATCGCTGGATAGTAGTGAACATCTTCTCAACTTGATTAACGATATTTTGGACTTGTCCAAGATTGAAGTGGGGATGATGGAACTCTTCTTGCAAGAAATTGACATGAATAGTCTGCTGACGAATATTACGGCCACAGCCCGTGGTTTGGCGTCAAATAAATCCGTGGATGTTTTGACCGATATTGAACCGGATTTACCGTCCTTCCAAGGTGATAAACGACGGGTGCGGCAAGTCTTGCTCAATCTGGTATCAAATGCCGTTAAATTTACCAATGAAGGCTCAATCAATATTGAAGCCAAACACCAAGGCGATCATATCTATATCGCAGTGAAAGATACGGGTGTCGGGATTAAACCTGAAAACACGCATCTCGTATTTGAGAATTTCGGGCAAGCCAGCCATAAGATGGTGACTTCACCCAGCACCGGTTTGGGGATGCCGATTTCCAAGTATTTTGTGGAAGCCCACGGGGGTAAAATCTGGTTCGAAAGCGAACTCGATAAGGGGTCAAGTTTCTTTGTGACCTTCCCCATTACGGCTGAAAAGGAACAAGGAGAGGCGACGGATGTCTGATGATTTGAGCTTTCTCTATGTTGAAGATGACGCCTATAGTCGCCAAGTCGTGAATATGCTGATTACGCGCGTTCTCGGCTATACCAACATCACCATTTTTGAAGATAGCAACAGTTTTATGACACGGCTCAAAGAATTGACCAAGAAACCCGATGTTTTCTTTGTGGATATTCAAATGACGCCCCACGATGGGTATGCTGTCCTAAAAATGTTGCGGGATCACCCTGATTATAAAGAAGCAACTGTTGTTGCAATGACTGCCAACGTGATGGCCACTGATATTGATAAACTGAAACAAACAGGGTTTGATGGCCTAATTGGGAAACCAATTGACCGTAAGATATTCCCTGACCTAGTCAAAAAGATTATACAGGGTGAGCCAGTGTGGTTTGTAACATAGAACAACCGAGGGAGATCAAGAATGAAATTATTAACTGATAAAATCATGTTCATTGTGGAAGATGACGCGGCCAACCTTGCTATTGCATCAACGATTATTCGGCATCAAGGTGGCACGGTGGTTTATGATCGCTGGGGTCATCAGACGATTGAACGAATGCGCCGTCTGCCGCGCATTGATATCATTCTCTTAGATTTGATGTTGCCGGATGGCATCACCGGGTATGATATTTTTGACAACATCCAAGACGAAGAAAATTTGCGCGATATTCCCATTGTGGCCGTCACAGCGTCAGACCCCCATGTGGAAGTACCGCGCGCCAAAGCCAAAGGCTTCAAAGGGTTCATTGAGAAACCCTTACATCGTCACACGTTTGCACAACAATTGGTATCTATTTTAGATGGTCACGAAGTTTGGACCGACGAACTAGTTGAATAGGGGATAATACATGTCAGATTTTGCCGATGTTCATGCGCTCATTATTGAAGATGATCAACTAAGTATTGATGTCCTCAGAGGCTTATTTGAGCAACTCGGTGTGGATTACACTGTGCTGAAACATCATGACCGGGATGGTATTTTGAATGCGCCTGAGGCCGATGTGATATTTCTGGATTTAGAAATGCCGGGTCTGAATGGGTATGATGTGCTTGAATTGTTGCGTTCAATCGCAATCTTTGATAATGTGCCAATTGTGGCCTATACCACCCATGTTAGCCACATGAACGACGCCCGGAATGCTGGCTTTGATTGCTTTATGGCCAAACCGATTGACCGCCATAATTTTGCGGATAATCTGATGCGCATTCTGAACGGTGAATCCATCTGGGAAGCCTAGTTTTTTGGGAATTTTCAGCTATAGTTCTATCTAACAACCCGATTATTACAGCTTAATTGGGTTGTTTTCATTTCGAAAAAACTGAAAGAATTTGTACACATGGATATTCGCTTATCAGAAGAAGTCGCCGCCGCTCTTGCCGACAATCGTCCGGTGGTCGCACTCGAATCAACAGTTATTTCCCACGGCTTGCCCTATCCCGCTAATCTGGAATTAGCGCAAGAAATGGAACAAATTGTCCGTGACAACGGTGCGACACCCGGCACCATCGCTTTGATTGCTGGCCAGCCTGCCGTCGGCTTAACCGAAGACGAAATTGCTACATTAGCGGACGGCAGTGTTGAAGTCATGAAAATCAGTCGCCGCGATTTTGGTTCCGCAATTGCACGCGGTTATTATGGCGCAACGACCGTCGCCGCGACCATGATTGTTGCGCATAAAGCAGGCATCAACGTTTTTGCGACAGGGGGTATTGGCGGGGTGCATCGGGGTGACGCGCAAGATGTTAGCGCGGATCTCATTGAACTCAGTCAAACGCCCGTCGCGGTGGTGTGTGCGGGTGCCAAATCTATTTTGGATTTGCCGCGCACGCTCGAATGGCTCGAAACTTTTGGCGTGCCAGTTATCGGTTATGGCACCGATGAATTTCCGGCCTTCTATACCCCAAAAAGTGGCTTGAGCTTAACCGAACGCGCCGATTCCGCGAATGAAGCCGCCCGCATCATTGGTTCGCAGTGGAAATTCGGCTTACGGGGTGGGGCGTTGGTCACGGTGCCCATTCCAGCCGACGGCGCTTTGCCACCAGAGGCTATTTATCCACCAATTGAACAAGCTTTGGCTGAAGCTGATGAACAACACATCTCCGGTAAAGAAACCACACCGTTTCTATTACAGCGTCTAGTCGAAATTACCGGTGGCGAAAGTTTACGGGCGAATTTAGCGCTCTTGAAAAATAATGCCGCCGTCGCCGCGCAAATTGCCGCAGAGTTGAGCCAAATCTAAACTAACTGACTAGCCAGATTCTCATATAGCTATAAGCTTTTCGAGCAGAAACCCTGCATTGGAAAAGTTTATAGCTATTTTTATTTCTTGCAAAAGAATAAAGAGAATCTTAAAAAGTATAAATTTTTTAACTTATAATTTGTTCTTCATTAATTTTATGGTATTCTGCTAATGAGTTAGTTAGCAAAATTAATATTTTAGCTATGAGCGAGAGACCAAAGCTAAATTTTGCTAAATTAGCAGGCAAAAGGTTTTTAAATATAGGGTTAGTGGTTTGGGAGAAACATCTATGTTAACCGGGAAACATGTCTATCTCATCGAAGACGACGTATCAAGTCTAGCTGTCGTCACAACGATTCTCAAACATGAGGGGGCTCAAGTTAGTCGTAATCGATGGGGAGGTTACTCCGAAAAAGTTGTTAATCAACTCAAAACAGCCGATATTATTTTGTTAGATTTACACTTGCCGGGTGGCGTTTCTGGCTATGATGTGATGGAAAAACTACAGGCTAATCCCGAATTATGCTGTATTCCCGTTGTGATTGTTTCTGGTTCCGATCCCCAAAAACATATTGCCAAAGCTAAAGAGATGGGGTTCAAAGGGTACATCTATAAGCCCGTTAGCCGCCGTACTTTAGGGACATATTTAGCCAATATCCTCGGCGGTGATGAAATCTGGATGACCCAAGATATGTCACGCACCCATCTCCTCTAAACACTTCAATTGAATAATAATTTAGAAGCTGTGTAAACTTTACACGGCTTTTTTATTTCTCTACAATGGCCCGAGTAGTTTTCTTAGCTAGCCAATCGAAAATTTAGAAGGATATTCAGCTATGCCGCAAGCATTTGTAACAGGTGGTTCGGGTTATGTTGGGCGTAATTTGATTCGTGAATTGGTCGCCCAAAATTGGCAAGTCAAAGCATTGGTGCGTTCAGCCAAATCGGCGGAAATTGTGAAGCAAGCCGGGGCCGAACCGATTGAAGGCGATCTGGATAATATCTCGGCCATGCAAATCGGTATGCAAGGCTGTGATGTTGTTTTTCATTCAGCGGCCACCGTCGCCATTTGGGATAAATATGGGAATGCCGACCAAGTCAATGTAGTTGGCACCGAAAATGTGCTGAAAGCGGCCCAACAAGCCGGGGTGCCTAAATTTGTCCATGTCAGTTCGGAAGCCGTCTTGCTCGATAAAACGACCAAAGAACTGCGTAATGTTGACGAAACTTATCCGCGTGCCCAGAACCCGCTTGGCTTTTATCCACGGACCAAAGGTTTGGCCGAAGAAGTGGTCCTGAAATATAACTCACCTGAGCTGTCGACAGTGATCACCCGGCCTCGTTTTGTGTGGGGACGCGATGATACTACCCTGTTACCGGAATTTGTGGAGCGCACCGAATCAGGATTTTTGCGTTGGATCAACGGCGGTGATTATTTATTTTCCACATGCCATATCGCCAATGTGTGCGAAGGGTTGATTCTTGCCGCTGAAAAAGGTGAGGGTGGCGAAATCTATTTTCTGACGGATGGCCCGCCCCTGACTTTCAAAGAATTTATGTCCAAGATGCTCCAAACACAAGATGTGAAACCGCCTACACAGAGCGTGCCATTGGGATTGATGTTTGGAGTCGGGGCTATGACAGAATTTCTCTGGAATGTCTTGCCTCTGCCGGGTGACCCACCGGCTACCCGCTCCGCTATTCGTTTAATTGGCATTGAAGTCTCGCTGGATGATAGCAAAGCGCGGCGTGAATTAGGGTATCAAAGTAAGTTATCTATTGAAGCTGGCATGACTGAACTGCGCGAACATTATTTGATGGAACAAGACCATGCCTAATCAATCCTCTGTGCCAATTGACGGATATGTGAAATGGTTGCGGAGTCAGGTTGGTCATGAATTGATTTATCTGGTTTACACGATTGCCTTTGTCTTTGATGATGAAGGCAATTTGCTGGTCCAAAAACGCTATGATTTTGATTGGCTCAGTGTACCCGGTGGAGTCTATGAACCTGACGAAACCATCGAAACAGCGGTCTTGCGCGAGATATTCGAGGAAACAGGTATTCGCTGTTCGGTTGAGCGTTTTCTGGGCGTGTTTAGCCATCCTGATTATAATTTGCTGTATCCCAGTGGCGATGAAGTGCAATGTTGGACCGCCGCGTTTGTGTGTCGCGCCGATTCCAAAAATATTCAGGTTGATGGGCAAGAAGCCTTAGCCGCTGAATTTATGCCACCTAAACAAGCCATGCCCAAATTCCCTTTGCAATATCAACATGCCCTCCAAGCTATTCTCACTGGCCAGCAAACTTTCATCGAACCCGTTTACTATCAAGCTGAACTCAAGCCCTATTACCCAATTTTACGCAAATACGTGGGTTCGGCGCGGATTATTTTACCGGGGTGTGTCGGCGCGATTTTCAATGAGCAAAATGAAGTTTTGGCCGTTTATAAAGCGCACAAAAAACAATGGAGCTTACCCGGTGGACTAGCCGATCTTGGCGAAACGACGACGGGCACTGCGCGGCGTGAAATTCTGGAGGAAACGGGTCTGGAAGTTGA